>JAQBOK010000107.1 GCA_028288085.1 Mucilaginibacter sp. | reverse complement strand
TTGCTTTTTTTCCAATCACCACTGCCAGTTCTACTTCCCAATCTGTTTTTACAGAGTTTTTGGGAATGGTGATATCATCATTTGGCCCAACGATAGCCGTGGTTGATTTAAGAAATATGACCGGCTCAGGCGGTGGAGTGGCATTTGTTTCCTTCGCATGATCTACATAGTTTAAGCCAATACAAACAATTTTTGATGGCCGGGCAATAGGGCTCCCCAAACGGACCTGGTCGCTCACTTCCGGCAAATTTTTAGCGCTTTCTATAAAATCAACCAGTCGGTTCAGGCCATTTGTCTCAAAAAATCGTTCGTTGTAGTCTTCGCCAAAGGCGGAGGTATCGTATCGTTTGTCGTTAATAATAATGCCTGTTTTTTCTTTACCGGCATCTCCAAATCGAATTAATTTCATAGGTAGTTTATTCTTTTTATTCAGACTTATGACAGACCTCGTAAGTCTATTTGAGTTATTTATATATTACTGATTTTAGCATTAATTATTAATTGTAATAAATCCACCATCAATGGGGTAATCAGAACCCGTGATAAAGCCTGCCTCGTCTGAACATAAATACAAAGCAAGCGCAGCTACCTCTTCAGGTTTGCCCATACGGCCTATTGGCTGACTTTTAGATAACTTGTCAAAAATTTCTTCCTGGTTATCAGGATAATTTTTGGCGATGAAGCCATCTACAAAAGGTGTGTGGATACGGGCGGGCGAAATACTGTTACAGCGGATATTATCATGCAGGTAATCGCGGGCTACAGATAGCGTCATTGCGAAAATAGCGCCCTTGCTGGTTGAGTATGCAAACCTATCCACCAAACCCACGCTTGCTGCAATGGATGCGGTGTTTAATATCACGCCGCCGCCTTTGGCTTTCATTAGCGGAATTACTGCAAACAGGCAGTTGTAAGCCCCTTTTACATTTACATTCATCACGCGGTCAAAATCGGCCTCCTGAGTAGTATCAGCACTGCCTATGTGTGCTATACCGGCATTATTTACCAAAATATCTACCTGACCGATAGCGTTGCAAGTGTCTAATACCTGTTGTTGTTTGCTCACATCGCAGGTGTGGCCGAAAGCTGTCCCGCCGGCAGATCTTATTTCAGACGCGACATCTGACGATGCCGTAGCATCCAGCTCGATTATGTGTACTGTAGCGCCCTGCTGCGCGAATAGGATAGCAATGGCTTTGCCGATGCCGCTACCGCCACCTGTAATAATTGCTGATTTATTTTTTAGACTAAACATGTTTTCTATTGGCCCCCCTCTAAATCTCCCCCGGTAGAGGAGAATTTTAATGTCGTAATCTTTTAAAGCCCTCTCTACCGGGGAGGGTTTGGGTGGGGCCTATAACGATACTCCCCTTTTCCACGGAATAAAATCATCCTGCTCCAGTTGTACTGATTTAGGTTGAACTTCGCCGTTGGCTACCTGTATCACATACTCCAAAATGCGCTCGCCTGCCTGTTTAATGGTTTCAGTGCCCTCTATGATAGTGCCGCAATTAATATCAATAATATCAGGCATTTTATTGTAAGTAACCGTATTGGTTGATAATTTGATAACTGGTGCTACCGGGTTGCCGGTTGGTGTGCCCAAGCCTGTTGTAAACAGCACTACATTTGCACCTGAACCCACCTCGGCAGTGGTGCTTTCTACATCGCTGCCGGGCGTGCATAATAAATTTAAACCGTTTTTGGTCACTTTTTCGGGATAGTCAAGCACCGCGGTAATGGGTGATGTGCCACCTTTTTTTGCAGCACCTGCTGATTTGATGGCATCAGTGATCAAGCCATCTTTGATATTACCAAAGGAGGGGTTTGCATAAAATCCCGATCCGGTTTCTTCGGCCCTGGCATTGTAGGTGATCATCAGGTCCATGAAACGTTTGGCGGTATCCTCATCTACGCAGCGGTCGCTTAGTTCCTGCTCCACGCCGCAAAGTTCAGGAAATTCAGAAAGGATAACTGAGCCGCCCATTGATACCAAAAGATCGGATACATAACCCAAAGCCGGATTGGCTGAAATTCCCGAAAAACCGTCGGAGCCACCACATTCCAATCCGATGCACAGCCTTGATAAGGGCGCGGGCTTGCGTTGGTTCAAATTGGCTTCCATTAAACCGGTGAAGGTTTGCTTTAAAGCTTCCTGCAATAATTTGCGTTCGGTACCTATTTTTTGCTGCTCCAGTATTACCATTGGTTTGGAGAATGCGGGATCGCGTTTGGCAATTTCAGCCTGCAAAATGCTACCCTGTGCATGCTGGCAACCCAGGCTTAATACTGTTGCACCCGCTACATTGGGGTGAGTAATATATCCTGCCAGCAATCCGCATAAGGCCTGCGAATCTTGTTGGGTGCCACCGCAACCCATATCATGGGTCAAAAATTTGATACCGTCAATATTCTTAAAGAATCTTTTTGTCCCGGCTTTTTCGGCCGAGGTCTGCATATCGGCATTCAATATTTCCTGGGTTGATCTGCCTGCCTGGTAAAGCCCCATCAGTTGCTCCACTTCACTTTCGTAATTCTTTGCTTTTTTATAGCCCAGTTTATCTACCAAAGCTTCTTTTAGTACGTTGATATTGCGGTTTTCGCAAAACACCAGCGGAATCACCAGCCAGTAATTGGCCGTGCCTACCGAGCCATCGGCACGGTGATATCCCATAAAAGTGCGGTCTTTAAAACTGGATATATCTGGTTGGTGCCAATCAAGCTTACGCTGGCCCAAATGAAATTCGCTTGATGCGTGGTGGATGTTTTCTGTAGATAATAACCCTCCCTGCGGAATATCTTTTGTCGCTTTGCCTACCAATACGCCATACATAAATATGGAATCATTGGGATGTAAGGCATCTATTGCAAATTTATGCTTGGCAGCTATGCGGTCTTTCAGGTTAAAGCGCTGCTCTGCAAATTCAATAAGTGTCCCTTGCTCCAGATCGCGCAGGGCGACAAGGACGTTATCTTTTGGGTGGATGCGTAAAAAACTATGTTCTTGTGTCATTATTTATTCTTTTGTCTCTGAACCACCGATTAACTGAAATTGGGATTCTCTATCCATGTTAACTCAATCAGCTAATTCAAATATCTTATCCATTAATATCCATTTCTCTCCCGGCTTTGCTTTTTTCATTGGCTGCTGAAATTTCCACATCAGAGTTTCCCATTCCTGTACCTTTTGATTAGTGGCATCCATTGCCGCTTTGCGCTCAAAAGTAAAGGCATCATTGGTTTCCATTATCATAAATAAACGGTTATCAAACCGGTATATTTCCATGTTGATAATACCCGAATCAAAAATGCTTTTTTTGATCCCCGGCCATATTTCGCGGTGATATTCTTCGTATTCAGCTATTAGCTGTGCATCATCTTTCAGGTCGACTGTTAAACAGTATCTTTTCATTATCTATTGGAGTGTTAATTCAACCACGGGTATCTCATAATGTGGCTTGTTTTTCGGCAGCGTTAACTCCACATCGGTACCATTTGATGCCGGTGCATATTTCAGTTCCGAATAATCATTTAAAAACTGGGCATATTTGATCTTACCATGGTATGCAGGCAGTATCAGTTTACCATCTGCCGGGTAATTATAAATATGTATATACAACCGTTTGGTTTGCGGGTTATAAGTTAGTTTAGTATTATCGGGAGTCTTAAATTCTGCAGGCGCATAGGTGCAATTATAAATCGCTTTATTATTGGCGTGCATCCAGTACGACAGGCTGTCGAGCGCGTTTGTAGCCCTGTAATCGAATTCGCCACGGGCGGTTGGGCCTACATTCAGAATCAGGTTTCCACCATTACTTACTGAGGTGATCAGCAGATCAAGCAATTGGCGATGTGTTTTCCATGAGTTTTCATCACGGTAGTATCCCCATGAACCTGAAAATGTTTGACAGGTTTCCCAAACTTTACCTTTGTAGGGCTCCAATTCTTTGGTGCTTACCTGTTCGGGCGTTACAAAATCTGCCCCATCCGCATACTCAGTAAGCCCTAAGCGATTATTGACAATAATACCGGGCTGTAGCTTTCGTACTAATTTTAACAACTCAACAGAACCCCAGTCATTCTCTCCTTTTCCTTTCTTTGCTCCTTTATCCCAGGACCAGTCCAACCACAACACATCAATTTTACCGTATTTGGTTAGCAATTCTGTGATCTGGTTACGCATATATTGGCGGTATTTAGCCATATCGCGGCCTTTATTTAAGCGGTCATAATTTGCTTTGCTCGTATCAACCTGTACTAATGGGTGGGCATCGTCCATGGTATAATCAGGGTGATGCCAATCCAGCAATGAATAGTAAAATCCTACTTTCATTCCCTCTGCCCTAAAAGCATCCACATACTCTTTCACCAGGTCGCGTTTGGCATGGGTGTTGGGGGCTTTGTAATCGGTATATTTTGAGTCGAACAGGCAAAAGCCCTCGTGGTGCTTGGTAGTAAGTACCGCATATTTCATACCGGCAGCCTTAGCTTCCCTGGCCCATTTTTTCGGATCGAAATGGTCGGGGTTAAACTGATCGAAATATTTTTGGTACTCGGCATTGGTTAAGTGCTCATTGTGCTTTACCCACTCGTGCCGGGCGGCCTGTGAATATAAGCCCCAGTGAATAAACATCCCGAAACGGGCATCCGTCCACCACTCCATTCGTTGTTTTTTTTGGGCTGCTGTTTCGTTGCCAAGTCTTTTTTGGGCTGAAGCAAATGAGCATGTAACGACTACCAGTAATAAGATGAGTGCAATTTTCCGTACCATAATTTTATACTTAATGAGCTATCACTTGTTGAACATTTTTAACATTTATATTTTTAAAGGCGAAGTAGAAGATATAGGCAAAACAAATTAAGGGAATAAGATAAGCTACCCGAATACTGCTCAAGTCAGAAACCTTACCCAGAGCCAGAGGTATAACAGCCCCCCCGACAATACCCATGATTAAAAATGATGACCCTAGTTTAGTTCTTTCCCCCAGTCCGCGTATGCTTAATGAGAATATGGTAGGGAACATGATGGACATAAAGAATGGGATACCCATAATAGCATAGACTGAAAAATTCCCATCCACGGTAAATGCAAGGATCAACAGCATGCAATTGATCACACTGTAAACGATCAATAGCTTAACAGGCGCGATATATTTCATTAAAACAGTACCAAAAAAACGACCGATCATAAAACCTAACATCGCCAGGGCCAATAGATCCGCGGCATGTTTTTCTCCTATTTCGCCAACAAATTTGGAGTACCTTATAAAGAAACTAACAATACTTGCCTGCGCACCTACATAAAAAAATATGCCTGCTACACCCAGCCAAAGGTTTGTTTCTTTAAGTATAGAACTGCCAACCGGTTGTGATTCATCCTTATGTTCCTGAATGTCGGGCAAGTTTGTTCTCCATACCAAGACAGCCACGATGAGCACCACCAAGCCAATAATTATGTAGGGTATTTTAACAGCGTTTGATTCGCTTTGCAGGTAATTGTTGAAATGCTGTATTGACATACCTTTTTGTTGCGCCGCACTTATTGTTATCCCCGACAAAATAAATTTCCCACCCACCCACGGCGCGATAGTAGCGGCAGCGCCATTAAACGACTGTGCAAAATTGATACGCTGAGTTGCCCCTGCAGGATCACCCAAATTGTTTATATAAGGATTTGCCGCGGTTTCGAGGAAAGCGCATCCGCTGGCTGTTACAAACAAAGCAAATAGAAAAAAAGCATATAACCGGGTTTCGGCAGCCGGATAAAGCAGAAAGGCCCCTGCGGCAAATAACAGCAAGCCAAAAATGATGCCCCCTTTATATCCATATTTACGCATAAACATCCCCGCAGGAAAAGCTATAATGAAATAAGCAATGTAAAAAGCGGAATCGACAAAGGCGGATTGCAGATCTGTTAGCTGGCAGGCTTTTTTCAGGTGCGGCACCAGAATACCATTTAGATTTAGTGCAAACCCCCATAAAAAGAACAGCGACGTAATGAGCGCCACGGCATAAATACCAGTTTTTTTTGACATAAGCAGGTTAGATAAAACGTTTAGCCATTTAAACTGATATTACAGGTTTAATGGTGGACAATTGGTTTTTACAAAGAAATAAATATACAGGTTAAAAACATCTATCCTATTATCAAAATGTTAAGCTATTTTAGCATATTTATTCTATTTTGATTTTATTTTCTGTATTTCGTAAATAGTTTACAAAGCAAAAGGTTATGAAACCCCATTTATTAAAAGTATTGCAAAATCCTTTAAGCTCCTTTAATGTAAGGCAGGATAAAGTGCCATATATTAATAACCGCTGGCATTATCATGCTGAGGCCGAGCTGATACATTTTAAAAAAGGACACGGAACACAGTTTATCGGCGATCATATCCAAAACTTTAACGATGGCGATGTGGTACTGGTGGGTTCAAACCTGCCGCATTACTGGCGGTTTGATGATGTTTATTTTAAAAACAATCCAAAGGTTTGCGCGGATGTTAGGGTAGCCCATTTTTGCGAGGACTTTTGGGGTGCACACTTTTTAAAACTACCCGAAAATACAGCTATCCACTCTGTTTTAGATAAATCAAAAAGGGGGCTTATTATACATGGCCGGAGCAAAGAAAAGGTGGCGGAACTGCTTGAAAAAATGCTTTATATGGAAGGCAGCCGAAAGATCATTTTGCTGATGGAGGCCCTATTGATCATCGCCGAAAGTACCACTACCGGTCTTGCATCAATTGGTTTTAATAATGATTTTAAAGAGGTGGAAAGCGACCGCATCAACGCGATATTTGAATTTACGTTAGCCAATTTTAAACGGCCGATAACTACAGAAGAGATAGCGGCAGTAGCCAATATCAGCCCTCACTCCTTTTGCCGCTATTTTAAATCGCGAACACGTAAAACCTATTCGCAATTTATTAACGAGATAAAAGTGGGGCATATTTGCAAGTTATTAATAGAGGACAAGATCAGCGTAAAGCAGATCTGTTTTGAAAGTGGGTTCCTGAACTTTGCCAGTTTTCATAAATATTTTAAGCAGGTAACCGGGAACACGCCTTTGCAATATCAAAAGAAGTTTTTGGCGAAGAAGGTATTGGATTTTTCGGCTTTATAGATCACCTCTCTCCCACTTTATTTAAATAACTATCCAAATACCCCCGCGGCGAATTACCCATCACGCTTTTAAAAACACGGTTAAAATTGGTGATGCTGGCGAAACCGCATTTGTAGGCCGCCACAGAAATACTTTCGTATTTATTGCCGGTTAGTTTTTTACAAGCTTCGTTAATGCGCATTTCATTCAAAAATGAAATAAAAGTATGGCCGGTATGCTTTTTAAAGTAGCGGCAAAATGCCTGCGGCGTCATGCAGGCCTCGCGGGCCACGTCATTTAAGGTGATGGCTTCGCTGTAATGCTGCAGGATATAGTTATAAATATTACTGATGCGTATCCCTTCGCTTTCAGTGATGCCGGGCGAAATGCCAAATGCAGATAGCGGCTCGGGTTTAGTTTGAATACCCTGCAATTTACGGAGCAGGCGCAAAAAATGGATCACCAGATCAGGCCCGGAGGCGCTTTTAATGTCAAGCATAGCCCGTGATACTTTGTCAACATATTCAGAAGGCAGCTTAAAGCCTTGCGTGTTTTGTTGAATAAAATCTTTAAATACCTTCATTTCAGGCAGTTCAAACAAAGAGGAAAGACTGCCATTAGGATCGAAAAAAATGGTAAGCGTTTTAATGATCTTTTTATTTCCGGGCAAAAAATATTCGGGGGGGCTTTTAAAAAGATGGGGCTGATCGGCACCGAGAAAATAGATCTCCCCGGCTTTAAAAGCATGCATATTGTTACCCGCTATCAATGTGCCTTCGCCGGATTGTATCCAGGTTACCTGTGCCTCCTTGTGCCTGTGCAGGTGTGGATAAAAATGAGGCAGTTCGTCCTGCTGCGCAATTACGCTTTTATCATGCGCCACAGGGATAGTGAATTGCAGTACTTTCATTTTCGCTTAAAATAAACCTCACAAATATTAACATAAAATATAATAATTTGGAATAATTGGGTTAAAATGTGAACGATTCAAAAAAAAATGGAGTTTTTTTAAATGATAAGAATTGCATTTCATTCTAATTTCATGTTTCGACACTAATTTCGCTATGCAACCACTTAGTTTTATTTATGGACAGGAAACAATTTTTATCATTAATTGGTGGTGGCGCTGCTACAGTGGCGTTATTCAGCTGCACTGGCTGTTCAAAAAGTTCGCAGGGGCCGGGTAACAATAACCAGGGCACCATAACCGGGCCTACGGGTATTGATTTTACACTTGACCTTACTGCATCCGCCAATTCGGCGCTTTTGGCCAACGGAGGTTACCTGGCATCAAACGGCGTTTTGGTAGCACGCACTAACGCGGGTGTATATATTGCTGTTCAGCAGTCATGTACACATCAAAATTATCCCTTAATTTATAATGGAGCGAGTGACGAGTTTTTTTGTAATAACCATGGCTCGGCTTTTTCTGACAAGGGGGTGGTTTTAAATTCACCTGCAAACAGGAACCTGGTTGTTTATAATACTACGCTTAGCGGAACTTCGTTAAGGGTATATTCATAATTTAATATTAAAATGAAACTATTAACTTTTTTATTGGCTACATTTCTTTTCTCAAACGTTACGTGGCTGGGAGATTTTAGTGCAGCCACATCAGAAGCATCAAAGGAAGACAAACTTATACTGATCAATTTTTCGGGTTCAGACTGGTGCGGTCCCTGCATCAGGCTAAGAAAAGAGATACTGGAATCATCCACTTTTGAAGGTTATGCTAAAGACCACCTGGTTTTGGTACGTGCGGATTTTCCGCGTCAAAAGAAGAACCAACTGGATGCCGCACAAGTGAAACGTAATGAGGCTTTGGCTGATAAATACAATCCGGAAGGCAAGTTTCCCTTTACTATACTGGTTGATAAAAACGGCAAGGTACTAAAACAGTGGGATGGCTTCCCTAATGAATCTCCGGATCAATTTGTTTCAGATATTAACCCAATTGCCAATGCAAGTCATTGAAATATTGAATAACGATCTAACCGTTCACAAGCGCGTTATGCGACTGATGGGCAACCGCTTTGAGATAAGTGTGGTTTGTGATGATGCTATTTTGGCTGAGGAGCATATTGATAGCGCGGTAGCCGAGATCAGCAGGATAGAAAAGCTGTTGACTACCTTTAGCGACGACAGCCAAACTAACGAGATTAACCGCAAAGCGGGGATACGACCTGTAAAAGTTGATGAGGAGGTTTTTAATCTCATTGCCCGGTCGTTGAAGATATCCGATCTTACCCAGGGCGCTTTTGATATTTCATACGGCTCCATCGACAAAAGTCTTTGGAACTTTGATGTGAATATGAAGCACTTGCCCGATGCGGACACAGCCCGCCAATCGGTAAGCCTGATCAATTACAAGAACGTAATACTGGACGAATCAAATACAACCGTTTTTTTAAAAGAGAAAGGGATGCGCATTGGCTTTGGGGGCATTGGCAAGGGCTATGCTGCCGACAAGGCTAAACTTGTTTTACAGGAACGCGGTGTGAACAGCGGCATCGTAAATGCTTCTGGCGATCTTGTGACCTGGGGAACACAGTCCAACGGCTATCCCTGGACCATAGCCATCGCAGATCCGGACAAGGCTGTAACACCTTTTTCGACATTGAAGATCAGTAATATGGCAATCGCCACTTCAGGAAACTATGAGAAGTATGCTATTATTAACGGTAAAAAATATTCGCATACCATTGATCCTAAAACGGGCTTACCTGTTAGCGGAATCAAAAGTGTAAGCATCATTAGTCCGAATGCTGAACTTGCTGACGCGATGGCTACGCCGGTGATGGTGATGGGTGTAAGGGTAGGTTTAGACCTTATTAACCAGCTAAAGCATATCGCCTGTATTATTATTGATGACTATAATCAAATACACAGCTCAAACAACATAAATATAAAACTCTGAAATGATAAATAATACCCGTGTTTTTTTGCTGTGGATTTTGTGCCTTACTGCGGCCAGTTCATTTACGGCATGTAGTTCGGTAAAGCAATACCAGAAAAACCGTTTAAATGACTCCGAAATGGAGCTTTCGGCGCGTAAGGTGCAAAAGTTTGAACAAAGTTTCCAGCTTTACCGCGAAGGCGGTTCAGGTGCAAATGGTGGTAAAAGCGGCGGTGGCTGCGGTTGTAATTAATATCTACTCGATCATATCTATCTGACTGAATGAAAAAAATCTATTTAGGTGTACTGGCTCTTTACATGGGAATATTAGCGTCGCATGCGCAAACAGTCCCACCCGTTAAAGACAGCACAAATTATCAATCGCGCCAGCTAAAGATTGATGAAGTAAATTTTGTTTCGGGCTATTATCACCAGAATGGCAACCACTCGGCAGTAACGGGTGGTATTGGCACCGAAAACCTGACTGATTTTGCCAATACACTGGATGTACAACTTTCAAAGTCCACCAAAAACGGCCATAAAAATACTTATCTTTTTGAATTGGGTGTTGACCATTATACCTCGGCTTCATCTGATAAGATCGACCCTAACGGCATGTCATCAGCCTCAAGGCAGGATACCCGGGTATATCCTTCGCTCAACTGGACCAACTCCAATGACAAAACGGGTAATGCTTTTGGCCTTACAGGTTCATACTCGCATGAATATGATTACCAATCCTTTGGCGGCGGTTTTAACCTTACCAAGGTTTCGGCTGATAAAAACACTGAGTTTGACCTAAAGGCAACAGCTTTTTTTGATACCTGGAAAGTTATTTTACCGGTTGAACTACGACCGATAAACTACGGCTCGGGCTCGCACAACGACCCGCGACCGGTTGATTATAAACCAAGAAACTCTTTCAGCGCGGCATTTTCCGTCTCGCAAGTGATTAGTACAAGGTTACAGGCCCTGTTCATAGTTGAACCTTCATACCAGCACGGGCTACTGGCAACAGATTATCAACGGGTTTATTTTAACAGCAACTTTGCAACCGGGGAAGGTCCATTTAATGATGTTTATAATGAACGCATTGAGAACCTGCCGGGCAGCAGGTATAAATTACCGATTGGCCTGCGTTTTAACTACTTCCTTGACGATCATTTTATTATCCGTACTTTTTATCGCTATTACATGGATAATTGGGGCATCAGGGCGCATACCGCCGAAATTGAGGTGCCAATTAAACTAACTCCCTTTGTTTCTGTTAGTCCGGTTTACAGGTATAACAACCAGCAGGGCACACGCTATTTTGCTCCATACGGGCAGCACAACGTAAACGAAACCTACTATACCAGCGATTATGATCTTTCAACTTTAACCAGCAATTTTGTGGGGTTAAACTTACGGCTTGCACCACCAAACGGAGTTTTTGGCTTGCAGCAATTTAATACGCTCGAACTAAGGGCGGGGCATTATATGCGTTCAACAGGGCTTAATTCTAATATTATAACCCTGGCCATGAAATTCAAATAATTCCCCTCAACTATATATGTCTGAAAGGCGTTGCAGTTTTACACTGCACGCCTTTTTTTGTTTTTATTAGAATATTGAGAAACTAAAGATAACGCACCCGCTTAATTGCCGCGCGGCTCTTTTCCTTTTTAACTGGAAGCTACTCTTCTGACGGAGGGTGCAATATATTTCTATCCTATTTATAGGTAGATATATGCCCGGTTTTGATGGTCAGCATAAAAGATTTGCCGACGCTTATTTTCACGCTTTTTTCCTGCAGAAAGGCTTTTATTAATTCATCTGCTTTCAAAGATTCATACAAGTCGCGTGCAACGGCTGATCCGCTGATGTTGTTGGTCACTTTACCATTTTCCATTTGCAGATTAAAAGTATAGCCTGATTTCCCCCTGTCTCCGGCTGATTCAAAGTCGGTGATATTTAACTTAAACTGCTGATCTTCAACAAGACTTTTTTTCAGATACAAACGGATAACCGGGATATATTTTTTCCAGGTCTGCAAATATTTTCTCTCTTCCATAATTTATTATTGATCAATCAACCCAACACTTGCAAAGAAAAAACCCCTGTATATCATATTACAAGGGTTTTATGATATATTGAACCGGGAACAACTCCGGCTGTTTTTATCAAAAATTTACTGCAAATATTATCGGATAAAGGTAACATAAGTTTTGATATTTCGCCTGATCGTTTTTAGTGTATGGGGTTGGGAAGTGGTTTGGGGTTAATAATATGATCTTTTTGCTGAAGGTCTTGGCTTCGGCAAAATTTGCTATGTCCTTGCCTGCGCTCATGGCCTGCATTGTTTTGGCTGATTTCGGCCGAAGCTGGTTTGCTGACGGAGGAAAGTTAGTTTGCTTGTTGTACCACATAATGGTGTGATGATGATGCCTTTTTTATGATGATATCTGCTTCTGTGCAAATTGGATGGGGGCTATCCTGGTTGTTGTATTGGTTCGCTGTTTGTCGCGATCTCTTTGTCTTGGCCGTCACGGGCATATGTGGAGGTAAATGCCATTGTTTTAAAATCCGCTTAACCGACCTGTTTGCGACAACAAAAAATGCGCTCCGGATCTCATCCCGGAACGCTGATCAACTAAATCAAGATCAATCTCATACTTGATCTCTTCTTACCATCTTTCTCGGGGATGGATAAGTTCTTTTATAGGGTTACTTTATTATATCGTCAAGGTACTTCCACACCATGTTGCCGTTAAATGGGTAATCGTGGGCATTTAACAGGGCCACTACGTTAAAGTGGTTATACCGGGTTAAAAGTTCATCGTAAGGGATATGATGCGCTACCCGCAATATTACCTCCGAACTTACTTTTAAGTTATCCGGCACTATAACCAATTCACTTATTTCGTAATTCTCATAAGCAGTGCCAGCCAGGTGGCCAAAATAAAGGCACTTTTCTTTTGCTTCCTTTAAGGTCATACTATCAATTGTTAATCTGTTGCTCATCAAAAACCGCTTAACTGTTATTTACGTTTATATGTTAGTTTAAATTGATTGTTATGTTTGTTGAGCCGGGGTGACGCCCGGCTTTTTTTCGTTTAAAGTGCACCTCTTTGGCAGGATTGATTGGTTTATTCACCACCCGGACCACCTGGAGGTGGGCCACCCGGGCCACCGCCGCCCGGTCTGAAACCACCTGGGCCGCCCGGCCCCATAGCGGGGCTCTTACCTGCAAATTTCTGCAGCCTTAATGTAAAGGTGAGTAAGTAGTACCTGCCCAAACGGTTGGCGTTAGTTTGTGTAATATAACTACTGTTTTGCGATGAGGTAAAACCGGTGTTTTGGTTAAACAGGTCAAATGCTGATAAACGCAGCGTGCCCACATTGCCCTTTAAAAACCGGCGTTCCACATACGTAGTTAAAATATTAGGATTGGTGGCACCCTTGTATCCCTCGTAAATAGTTTTGGTGTAATCGTAGCTCAGTGTCCAGTCTTTCCACACATAGTTTTTACCATTGGCTCCCAAAATAATGGTCCTGAAGTTGTTATTCACATCTGGCTGCGGTATGGAGTTTACCGAGTGGTTAATGCTGTAGCTGCTGTTTACTTCAGCATCAATAATATCGGTGATATCTACCCTAAAACGCAACCCTTGCGTAACTACCAGGTTTTTGGCTATATTTTTACGGTCGGTTTCAATAAACTTAGCCGAATCCACATTGCCGATGAACGAAATATTATTATTGTAAGCAACGTTGCCATTAACCAGCAAAGTGTACTTCCGTTTTTCCCACGGCTTGGCATACAGGTAAAAAGCCGAGGCCGAATAATAACCATCGGTATTTTGATAACGGGTAAGGATAGTACCGGCGAGTTTTTTATCGCCATAATTGCGTGGAAAGGTAATTGTATTGGAAACAATTTTATTATCGGTTTGGGTAAAGTTTAAGTTGGAGAAAAATACATTCCCAGTGGCAAAATCAAACTTATTGTAACGCAGATTTACTATGTTATTATATTCGGGATTAAGGTTGGGGTTACCCTGCACCGGATATAGGGCGCTTGAATAATCGGTTACCGGCTGCAGTTCGCTGTAGGTAGGCGTATTGCTGGCCCCGCTGTAGTTAAAGCTTAATGACTGGCTGCGCGAAAAATTATAAATAAACCTGGCAACAGGCGAAAAATTAAAGGTATTAACATGCGTAGGCGCACTAACTGGCGATTGCCCTTCTAATAATGATGGCTGTGCGGCTATACCTAACGTGTAGTTATATTTTTTCTGGATAAAACGATAGTTGATGCCAAAGCGGTTGGTAATAAATTGAAAAGTATAGTTATTGCTCAGCAAATCGTACCGGTTATAAGTTGTTTCATCTTTTACAAGCGTATCGGTTGTTTTATCAGCCCTGGTATTGGAGTAATGGTAGGCATAGTTCAGTTCCAGGTAGGATAGCTTGCTTAGCGGTTCCAGGTAGGAGAAAGATGTACCCACGCTATCTATACGGCTATCTGTAGTGATCCGCTGGTTAAGCGGCGCATTGGGTGTTCCTTTTATATAATCATAAATAGGGTTTTGGTATTGATCGCTGGTTGATGAGCCTCCTGTTACCAATACGCTGAAATTGCGCCCGTGGCCATTAAAGCGATGATTATATAATATGCTGGCACCAAAGTTTGGCGCCGAAGAATGGCTATGCAGGTTAAGGTTATAATTGGTGGTATCAATTGCAAATGCCTGGTTGTTAGATGAATTTTGCAAAGTATGCAGCCCGGAATAAGAAAAGGTTGGACTTATTTTGATATAGTTTACGGTATCGGGCTTATACTCCATATTGAAATTAAAGCGGTGATTTATTTTATCGTCTGTTTGATGGCTGCTTGTGCTGATGGAGCTTGGATCATTCAGCGATATATTGTTTTGCAGGCTTGTGCTAATGGTATTCACTGTATTATCAGAAAAGCTGTAGCTGCCATAAACAGTTATCTTTTTACCCCAGCTATCCCTGTAATTAAATCCCAATGATCGTGCTGTAGTGATCCCATTGGCGCTGTTTGAGTTAAATCCCGGGGGGCCACCACCTCCTGCCCTGCCGCCGCCCGGTCCGCCGCCAAAATTAAACAGGTTGGTATTGGTATTATTAAGATTGCCCATTACAGATATCTGACGATTACCATTAAAAGTAAATACGTTGCCTGAGGCCACATAGCGGTTACCATCTTTAGTACCATCTATCTGTGGAATATCATCACTCCCGTCGCCAACAGTTGCCTGGCCAAAGTAGCCGTAATTTTTATTTGGTTTGATATTGATGTTCAATACTTTTTGCGGATCGCCGGTTTTTATACCGGTTAGGTTGGCCTGGTCGCCGTAGTCGTCCACTACCTGTATACTTTGCACCAGGTCGGCAGGTAAATTTTTGGTCAGGCTGGTTACATCACCGGCCATGTAGTCTTTACCATTTAACCGCACCTTGCTAATGCTTTTACCTTGCGCGGTTATATTGCCATCTTTATCTACATCCACACCGGGCAGTTTTTTTATCACATCCTCCACCGGAGCACCGTCCCGCACTTTATAAGCCGCGGCATTATATTCTACCGTATCTTCTTTCAGTTTCATGGCGTTAACATCTGTAATGGTAACCCCCTTAAGGGCTATGGCTTCACTTTTTAGGATAATGGGGGCCAGTTCTGCAGGTTTGGTATCATTGTTTAAAATAAATCGCCGTTTTAAGGGCTGATAGCCTACAGACATTACTACCAAACTAAACTGGTTAACACTTACCGCAGGAAAGTTGAACCTGCCGTTGGCGTCGGTAGCGGTTGAAAGACTATCCTTGCCCATCAGTAATTTTATGGTTGAACCCGGCAGTGTGATGCCTGTAGAATCCTTCACCACACCGCTTACCTGGCGGCCTGTTTGCGCATACACCTGCGAGCATATTATAAAGGCAATAGCTGCTAAAAAGTATTTAATTTTCATATTTATCCATTGTGATATTCCAAAACAACCCTATTATTTAAATATTAAAAAATGGAATAGACCGGGAACGGTCAATCATAGACAGAGACACCTTTTTACCCTATAAAAGGCGGGGTTAACACCGGCAGAATGCAATAGGACCTTTTAAAGATGATAACGGGTTATTGGTCGGCAAATACTAACTGCCCGGCGGTTTAAATTGGTTGTTATTTTAATGATCTGTAATATTGTGATTGTGTATTACTTATTTTTAATCAATTGATTGTAAACTAACCTGATAATGATAATCGCTAAATCTAAAAGCCGGCTGGTAGCTATTATGGTCCAGGTACTGATATGGGCAGTATTTGGACTCGTATTTATCTTTTACCAGCCTTTTTTAACCAATATTGATATTCCTGTTCAATTCTGGATAAAGCAGATCATTGTTTTGAGTTTACTAATCACTGCGTTTTATGTGAATTCTATTGTATTGGTGCCACGTGTGCTGTTAAAAAACAGTGTGGGCTATTATTTTATATTTGTTATTGCCATTATAGTGATTGTTGTATTTGTAACCGGATGGGCAGACCAATGGCTTAAACTTCATCAACTGCTGGATGCTGCATTCCATAAGCACTGGGAGAAACTTGGAGAAACTATCCATAGACGCGGGCCGCTAAAACCCGAAAAGCATAACGGCATAGATACTTTTACCATCACCATAACCGCATTGGTTTTGGGCATAAGCACCAGCATTACCACCATACAAAAATGGCAAAAAGACCAGCAGGCAAGGCAAGAGCTGGAACAGGATAAGGTAACATCAGAATTATCGTTTTTAAAAGCGCAGATCAACCCGCATTTCTTTTTTAATACGCTGAATAATATTTACGCGCTTACACAGGTTGATGTAGATGTTGCAGGGAAGGCCATCCATCAATTATCGCGAATGATGCGCTATCTGCTTTATGATACCCAACAGGGCCATACCCTGCTTAGCCAGGAGATAGCTTTTGTAAAAGATTATATCAGCCTGATGCAACTGCGGCTAACTGATGTGGTAAAGGTTACCTTTAATTCGCCCGAAAACTTAAAAGACCTGCCCCTTGCCCCCATGATATTTTTGCCTTTTGTTGAGAATGCTTTTAAACATGGAGTGAGCGCCACATTGCAAAGCCACATAAACATCACTATTGAACAAAATGATAATGTATTGGAATTGACGGTAAAAAATTCCATAATCAATGATAATAGTATTAGCTTAGATACTAATAGCGGCATCGGACTGGTAAATACCCGCCGAAGACTTGACCTTTTGTACCCGGATAAGTACAAATTGGATATAAGCGAGTTGAATGCCGATAATGAATATACCGTTCACCTAACTCTCAACCTGGCATGACCTTAAATTGTATTGCTGTTGACGATGAACCACTTGCCCTTGGCCTGGTTTGTAAATTTATAGAGCAAACCCCGTTTTTGAATTTGGCAGGCCGGTATGCCGGCGCTGTTGATGCTTTAAAGGCCATACATACCCAAAAAATAGATCTGATATTTTTGGATATACAAATGCCCGAACTGAACGGCATCGAACTAGCGCGTGTATTGGATAAAGGCGCAGATAAACCACGTATTATTTTCACCACGGCGTATAACCAGTTTGCACTTGAGGGCTATAAAGTTGATGCCCTTGATTATTTGCTGAAACCTTTTAATTACGAAGAGTTTCTTCGCGCAGCTCAAAAAGCATTGAATTATGCCGAGTTGATAAATAAACCGGCAGCGACGGCAATTGCTGCCGAATCTGAATATACGGATGATAATTACTTATTCTTAAAAGTAGAATACCAACTGGTGCGTATAGCCCTGGATGATATACTGTATATTGAAGGTTTGAAAGATTACGTTAAAGTTCACCTTAAAGGGGTTGAAAAAGCCGTACTGTCGCTTACCAGCCTCAAAGCGCTGGAAGAAAAACTACCGGGCAAGCGATTCATGCGCGTTCACCGTTCTTTCATAGTATCGCTAGATAAGATCACTTCGATGACCAAGAATTCCTTGCAGATAGGCAAAACGAATATCACTGTAGGCGATCAGTATAAAGAACCGTTCGGGCAGTTTTTAGGCAGATGGGTTTGATGAAATCAGGGGGGCGGAAATCGGAAAGGATAAGAAGCACTAAAATTTAAGAACATGAAAAAGTATTTGCAATTATCATTATCTGTACTGCTGTTTATATTAACAGGAACACTTTTAAAAGCACAAAGTATTGGGCATTGGGAATTGCTTAAAACCAGCAATAAAGCGGATGCGCGCAGTGAGTGCGGTTTAGCCGCAGTTGATGGTAAATTATACCTGGTAGGCGGCGATGGCCCGGCTAAAGCTGTGGGTATATTTGACCCGGAAACCTTAACGTGGACAACAGGCGCCGTTGCCCCCGTGCCCATGCACCATTTCCAGGCTGTGAGTTTGGATAAGAAGGTTTATGTGCTGGATGCCTTTGATGATGGCCCCTACCCCAACCAAATACCCGCCCCTAATACCTACAGTTATGATACAGAAACCGGTAAATGGCAAAAGCTGACAGGATTGCCTGACGACCGCAGAAGGGCCGGTGCGGGAGCAGCGCAACATAATGGTAAACTTTATTTGGTTTGCGGTATAAAACATGGCCATAACAGCGGCACTAATAACCTGTTTGACGAGTATGATCCTAAAACCGATACCTGGACGGCATTACCGAACGCCCCGCATATCCGTGACCATAGTATGGCGGTGGTGATAGGTGATAAGTTATATGCCATTGGTGGGCGCAATACCAGCTTACATGATCCGGATAACTTTATGTCGTTCTTTGATAAGGTAGTGCTTGATGTAGATTGTTATGATTTTAAAACCGGTAAATGGTCTACATTGGATGCTAAACTACCTATGGGAACCGGCGGTGGCACAGCAGTAAACCTGCGGGGTAAATTATTTTACGTAGGCGGCGAAAGGGCAACAGCCACAACACAAAACGGCCCGCAAAAAGATGTTTACTATTTAAATGTTTCTGACCCGGGGGCGCAGTGGATCGCGGCAGCAAAACTTAATAAGGCACGCAATGGCGTGGGTGGTACAGTATCAAACAATAAAATTTATATCGCTGGCGGTTCGGGCGGTGGCCCCGGCGGACCGCCGCCACCAAACGGACAAATGCCTGGTGGCAATCTATCTAACGGGCAAAAGCCCGGCAGTTTGCCTCAAGGCCCTCCTCCGGGCAACGGCCCCCCGGGATCACATGGTTATATTGATGTGGAGGTATTTAGTTTCTAATATCTTATTTGTTAAATACTTGAGATTTTAAGACGCTGAGGCCATTTTAAAATCCCCAAAAGTGTTATAACTATAGGGTTGCTTTCCCCAAAACGGGTAATACATTATCGTTTTGTGGAAATTTTTCTAAGCACTTATGCCTTATTCTAAGCTAAATCAAGCATGGCCTGGATTTTGCCTTTATCTTATTATAAAACAAATTACCATGATTTACTTTTGCTTATTTATGTTATTAGTTGCTGCAATAGCCATCGTTACTAACAAATTAAATGCTAAAACTCCATGCAATCATAATTGGGAAGCGCATGATAATTCTGTTAAATGTTGCAAGTGCGGCAAAAAGATCCCTGATTATATCACCGCTTATAGCCAGTCTTACAGTGAATCATTCCGCGAAGCTGCATAAATTAAGCCAGCCTTTAGGGTATCACCATATGGTGCTCTAAAGAAAAAAGGCTTACGACGTTTAAACTTCATAAGTCTGATATCAACCTGATACTTTTATTTAAAAGATCGCCAATCGATCACCTACCTGGAAACATACTTCTTCATCCTCCATTTTTTCAAGGGCATGTTATCATCTTCAATGTTGACTATTTACTTTAGGTAATATGGTAGATATTGTGCTTTGAACAAGAGTTCCACTTCAACAAGATTATTAAAAACAAACAACTTCAGGTAAAACTTCGATTGCAATAATATATAAAAAAGCAGCCCTTACCTCGCGTAACGGCTGCTATCCACTAAATTAAACTAAACTAACTATTAACAATCACTCCTTACTACTGCTATAACAGTATGCCCGGGCAGGCGCAGGACAATGATTTATTATGAGGCTAAATAAAAAGTATATCTTCTGTTACCTGGTAACTTTTTTTACTGTTTTTATTAATCACGTTTCTTATTAATAAAATCATTCTAAAAAAGTACTTTTTAAGATATATGATCAGTTTTTTCATGTTCTATTTATATTACATTTTAATTCTTTTTAGGGGCAGCTAAGCCGTTGCTATAAGCAACGGCTGCCACCAAACAAGCAGGACACTTAGACCCTAACTATAGATCCTGTTGTTTTTCATCATAGGAGTATATTTTTTTGCCCCTTTTATATCTTAAACATCAAGCACGTTTTTCATTTAGTATACATTATACACCTGTTAACAGGTAGCGCAATTCGGCACAAGCATAATTAAGGTAGATCAACGATTTAATGCCTCTTATAATTAACACAGTGATGATTATCATTTCATTTAAAAACTTGATATCTCAAAATTGGGCATTGTGATGGACAAAGACGGCAGTGCTAACACGGTATATGAAACGTGTTTTTACGCAATTTTTAACTCTGTGATCAATAAATTGAAGAGATAGAGATTTTTTTTCGCCTATTGGAGATGTAGAGCACGCGAATGAGGGCAATGAGTTGATCAATGCCCTTGTGGGTTATCCGGAATATTTAAAGTAAATAAAGCTTGTAAAGTGATATTAACGGTTACATGGAGAAAGTAACTGCTTGGGTAAAATGTTCTCGTTAATTTTAGCTTCCGTATTATTGGTCATCCAACCGGGTACCGGGCCGCAATTTCCCTGGTCAAAGGTGTCATTTTGCTCACCGTCCTTATTTATCCAATTAACCGTGTTCCCGCTAATTATATCCATTGAACAATCAGCATCGGCCTGTGCCCAAATGTATAGCCCAACATTAGTAAATAGCTGTCCTTTTGAGTATATCTTATTGTTAATGATAGAAATATTATGCCCGCCCGAAATAGCCATTCCGTATTGCCCGGGGTTAACCAATATATTGTCTTTTGCTACCATATATGATCCGCCATTATCTCCCAGCATAATACCACCGCCAGTTTTGCTGGGGCCACCACCCCTTATTTTATTACCAATTATCTGGATAGGGTCTTTGGGATTGCCATTGCTTTTGTACATGCTAATGGCATCTTCCGGGTGGCTCTGGCCCAATATGTTTTCGAACTTATTATAACTTACCCTGCAACGGGGGCCGCTTACCTCATCAAATTGCACAAAAGCTCCCCGCGGGTAGGGTCCCTGCATATTCTTTCCTTCACAATAGGTTACGCTAATGGCATAGGAATGCAAGGCGTAAACTCCTGTAGAAACATTGGTTATAAAGCTGCTGTCTATACGGATATTGGCACAACCATAAAGATGAATGCCTACGGTGGTTGAATTACCGATAAAGCAATGTGTAATGCGAATATCGTGACAACTATATAAAGTGATACAGGCCACATCACCACCGTTGATGCTATCGCCCCTAATAGTGATATTGTGGGCGTTTGTTAATGTGATAGGTTCTGCCGATTTGTGCCGTTGACAAAAATTTTGCGCACTTGCCCCGGCTGAAATAAGCAATATTGTTAGGGTAATAAGTTTTCTCATTCAGAATAAATTATTTAGAAGGTGATGAGGCTTCATTCGCGATTTTTTGCATTTCGTTTTCCGGGAAGCTATAGGGGGTAACTTCGTTATACATTTTACCGCAATCTAATGTTAAAACATCTTTTTGATTATTTTTTTAAGTAATTTTTTTATGACGCAAAAATAAATTCTCATTGTGTTGTATATACACAATGATTCATTTATCTTTCAGAACTAATTACAAATCAAATATCATGCTAAACAGAAGAAAATTTCTTGCAAGTTCGGGCGTATTTGCCCTGGGCGCACTGGTATTGCCAAAAATGGCTTCCGCTTTTTTTGCTGAAGCTGGCACACATCCTATTGGTTTACAGTTATTTACACTATTCGATTTCATTGATGCCGATGTAAAGGGCAATCTTAAAAAAGTAGCTGATATTGGATATAAAGAAGTGGAATCTGCCTTTAGTAAACAACCAGGCTATTATGGTATGAAACCAAAGGAATTTGCCTCGTTATGCACAGAACTGGGTTTATCGTGGAAATCACACCACGTTTTGGGTGCCCCGTTTAAAATGCCAAAGGGTATGAAAATGCCCGTAGGCGCTGATGGCAAACCCATGACACTACCCGCACACATGCGAAATTTGAAGGATGACATGCAATCATTAGTGGATGAAGCAGCCGAGGGCGGTATCCCCTACCTGGTATGTGCCAACATCCCTACAGAAACATTGGATGACATTAAAAGCTCTGTTGAGATATTAAACAAAACAGGCGAACTTTGTAAAAAAGCAAATATCCAGCTGTGTTACCATAACCACGATATGGAGTTTAAAGATGTGGAAGGCAAAACACCCTATCACCTACTATTAGAAGGCACATCTGCTGATCTGGTAAAAATGGAACTTGACCTGGCATGGGCAACCAAAGCGGGTGTAGATCCGGTTACTTTATTTAAAGCGCATCCGGGCCGTTTCCCGCTATTGCACGTAAAAGATATCAGCAAAGATTTTCAAACACTTGAACCGGTTGGGGAAGGCGTGGTAGATTTTAAACACATATTTGCTAACGTGAAACTTGCAGGCGTTAAACATTATTTTGTAGAGCACGACATGCCCAAAGATGCTTATGCCAGTATTGCTACCAGCTATAAGAATTTAAGGGCGCTGGGAATTTGATTTTATCCCCTTGTTATTTTCTTTACTATACCAAAACTTAATCATCTCAAAATCATTTATCAGGGTATTGATGGCCGAAAGGCTGTTGATACCCTATTTTTATTTATACTGACTTAATTTACGAGTAACATTTACCTTGGCCGTTCATCCAAATAAAAACATAAAACGAGTGGAAATCATTCTGAATATAACAAACCTGGGTAAAACCTACAACAGCGCGGGCAAAACACTTACCGTGCTCGACAATATTAACTTTACTGTAAACGCCGGATCAACCAATGCCATTGTGGGGCCATCAGGTAGTGGTAAAACTACGCTCCTTGGCCTGTGCGCTGGGCTCGACCGTTCGTCAACCGGCATTGTAGAGCTAAACGGTATTAACCTGGGCGATCTTAATGAAGATAAGCGCGCCCAGGTGCGTAACCAATATGTAGGCTTTATCTTCCAGAATTTTCAATTGCTGCCTACATTGACAGCATTAGAGAATGTGATGGTCCCTTTGGAACTTCGCGGCGAAAAAAACATCAAAGCACGCGCTATGGACCTGTTAGATAAAGTAGGGCTTACAGACCGCGGGCATCATTATCCGGCACAGCTTTCTGGTGGCGAGCAGCAGCGTGTTTCGCTTGCAAGGGCATTCAGTAATCAGCCTAAAATATTATTTGCCGATGAACCCACCGGCAACCTTGACTTTGAAACGAGCGAAAAGGTAGTTAAACTGATCTTCGACCTGAACAGGGAAGCAGGCACCACATTGGTTTTAGTAACTCACGATTTGGAACTGGCCGCCAAAACACAGCGCATTATCCGCATCAAAGGCGGCAAGTTGGTGGCAGATGATCACACTAATGTAATTGCATAAGCGATAATGGATACTACCCCGATAAATTATAAACGCAAGCTAAATATCCCCTGGCTTTTTGAAATGGCCTGGCGCGATAGCCGCCGAAACCGTTCACGCTTGTTCCTGTTTGTGTCTTCCATCATATTCGGCATAGCGGCTTTAGTGGCTATCTATTCGTTCGGCTTCAACCTAAAAAATGATGTAGACAGTCAGGCGGCCACGCTTATTGGCGCCGACCTGGCCATTTCTGATAACAAGCCGATAGAAGCTTCCATGCAGTCGCTCATAGATTCATTGGGCGACAGACGATCGGAGGAACGAAACTTTGCTTCCATGATCTATTTCCCAAAAAATAAAGGGACAAGACTGGTACAGGTGCGGGCTTTAAAAGGCGATTTCCCCTATTACGGCAGCCTGGAAACTACCCCACTGCAAGCCGGAAAAGATTTCCGCAATGGCAAAAAGGCATTAGTTGACCAAACCCTGATGCTGCAATTTGATGCCAAAGTGAACGACTCCATCAAAGTGGGCAAAATCACCTTTTTGATTGCCGGAATATTAAACAAAGCCCCGGGGCAAAGTGGTATCCAGGCGGGAATTGCGCCCATTGTTTATATCCCGTTGCAATACCTGCCACAAACGGGTTTGATGCAAAAAGGCAGTCGTATCAGCTATAATTTTTATTATAAGTTTGATAAGGCCGTCAACATGGATAAGCTGGTAAAAAAACTTGATCCACGTTTGGAGAAAGCAGGAATGAACTACGATACCATCAATATCCGCAAGGAAAATACGGGCCGCTCCTTTGGCGACCTTACCCGTTTTTTATCCCTTGTTGGGTTTATTGCCCTGTTGCTGGGATGTGTGGGCGTGGCCAGCGCTATTCATATTTATGTTAGGGAAAAGATCGCGTCCATTGCCATTATGAGGTGTTTGGGTGTAAAGGCTTATGAGGCGTTCCTGATCTACCTGATACAGATAGCAAGCATCGGGTTAATTGGTTCTATAATAGGCGCGGCATTAGGCAGTTTTGTGCAGCATATTTTACCATTGGTGTTTAAGGATTTTCTGCCAATCTCTATTTCAACTGATATCTCCTGGATGGCTATAGGGCAAGGAGTAGTTTTGGGGGTAATCATCTCTATCCTGTTTGCTTTACTGCCACTCATTGCCATTCGTAACATCTCACCGCTGAATACCCTGCGCATATCATATGAACAGGTTAACCTGCTTCGCGATCCATTGAGATGGTTTGTTTATGTGATGATACTTGGGTTCATCGTTGTATTCACTTTTTTACAACTGGATAGCTGGCTTGGGAGCGTATTTTTTACCATAGGCATACTAATCGCTTTCCTGATCCTTACGCTGATCGCTAAATTGCTGATGTACCTCGTGAAGCTGTTTATGCAAAGCTCATGGAGCTATTTGTGGCGACAGGGTTTCGCCAATTTATACCGGCCAAATAATCAAACTATTATTCTGATCGTATCTATTGGTTTAAGCACAGCCTTTATTTGTACGCTGTTCTTTATCCAAAGCCTGCTGGTGAAACAGGTATCCATCTCGGCGAGCGGCAACCAGGCTAACATGATACTGTTTGATATACAAACCAGCCAGGAAAAAGGGGTAGCGGCATTAGCGCGGCAGCATCATTTGCCAGTTTTGCAGCAAGTGCCTGTAGTGAACACCCGCATAGCAAAGATCAACGGCAAAACTGAAGCCGATGTGAAAAAAGATACCACGCTGAGATTTTCGCCACATACTTTTGCCAATGAGTACCGCGTTACTTACCGCGACTCGCTAACGCCGACAGAGAAAATAACCGATGGCGAATGGGTGGGGCACGCGCCAAAATTGGGCGATGTACCTATTTCTGTAGAAGACCGTTTTGCAAAACACAACCATTTAAAGGTTGGCGACAAAATTGAATTTAATGTACAGGGCATACCTGTATCTACTAAAATAGCCAGTATCCGGGTAGTAAACTGGACCAAGATGCAAACCAATTTTCTGGTAGTGTTTCCTAAGGGCGTGCTGGATGATGCACCTCAGTTCCATGTGTTGCTTACACGTGTGCCCTCTAAACCTGCTTCAGCGTCGTTTCAGCAAGCAGCCGTAAAGCAGTTCCCTAATGTTTCTATTATCGATTTGGGGCTGGTGCTAAGCGTATTGGATGACCTGCTTGATAAATTGGGTGATATTATCCGCTTTATGGCTATGTTCAGTATCATTACAGGCATGGTGGTGCTTATCGCTTCGGTAAGGATAAGCAAATATCAGCGCTTGCAAGAAAGCGTGCTGCTGCGTACCATGGGTGCCAGCAGGAAGCAGATACTGGCTATTACCGCTATTGAATATTTCTTTTTAGGTGCTTTATCGGCAGCTACAGGTATTTTAATTGCCTTAGCTGGAAGTTGGCTATTGGCAAAATACAGTTTCGAAATACCGTTTAATGCCGACCTATTACCGGCCTTATTGTTATTTTTGGCTATTGCCATACTAACCATTGTTATTGGTTTGTTTAATAGCAGGGGGATTTTGAATAAACCGCCGCTGGAAATTTTGAGGCGGGATGTATAATCAAAATGCTTTCATGTACCTATAAAATATTATAAGATGAAAAAAACAAAATTCGCTGGTTGCTTTTTCATTATGCTTCTCCTCTATGCATGCGGTGGCAAAAGCTCGTCCGGCAATACAGATCAAGCGGCAACTAAGACGGATACGGCGCAGGCAAGCAATAAAAAAACCATTCTCTTTTTTGGTGATAGTTTGACTGCAGGATATGGGCTGGATGACCCGTCGGACGCTTTCCCGGGGGTGATACAACGTAAGATAGATTCTGCAAAACTGCCTTATACGGTAATTAATGCCGGAGTGAGCGGCGAAACTACTGCCGGTGGCCTGGGCCGTATCGATTGGATATTAAAGCAAAAGGTAGACGTTTTTATATTGGAACTGGGCGCTAATGATGGCCTGCGCGGCATACCCGTTAAATCAACCGCCCAAAACCTGCAGGCTATTGTCGACAAGGTAAGGGCTAAATATCCCGATGCCAAACTGGTAATGCTGGGCATGCAGGTACCGCCAAGTATGGGTGGTGATTATGTTAATGGTTTTAAGGATGTGTTCCCAAAAGTGGCGGCTGCCAATAAAATGGCATTGGTGCCCTTCCTGCTGGATGGAGTGGGCGGCAACCCCAAACTGAACCAGGCTGATGGCATCCACCCCACTGCCGAAGGCGCCAAAATTGTAGCCGGGAACGTATGGAAGGTTTTGAAAGGAGAATTGTAGTATAGTGCTGAACTTGTTAAAAACCTTTATAAGTAAAACAAATCTCTGTTCAAATGTAATTTAAAGTTTAAACAGGTTCATCTAAAAAACCTTCTATTATCTCTACCGATGCTTCTGGCGATAAAAGTCCTTTGCCCGTACATATTTCCCCTATAAAATCCCCATGAACACCGGGATAGATCAGTAAACGGGCATTGGGAAGCAAGCGGGACATTGCAAGGGCATGTTCGCTGGTCACCACATCATGGTCGCCATTGATAATTAACACAGGCGCCTTAATGGAGCGGATGGCATCATCGCTCCAATCCTTAAAATCCATCATGCGGTAGTAGTCACGATCGTGCATAGTTTGCAATGCGTTCGGGTCTGGGTTAATGGCGAGGTAAGCTTCCTTTAGCGGCTGCGGCATATCCTTTATGTTCGCATTGGATAAAAAATCCCAGAACCAGGGATAATAGCCGTCCCGCTTATATCCCGCTGCGCCTATAACAAGCTTCCGTACTTTTTCGGGATGACGGATAGCCAGTTGCATGGCCGTTTGCCCTCCATTGCTAAAACCAAAAATATCAGCATTTTTTATATCCAGTTGTTTCAATAGTTCCGTAACGTCATCTGCATCCTGCTCAAAGCTGGAAGGACTTTCTCTATCTGACGTATGGCCATGTGCCTGCATTTCCACACCAATAACCCGCCTGTTTTTTTCAAATAGCGGCAATACCTTACCGAAAGTAGTTTGAATGGTTGAACCGCCCCCGTGGAGTAATACCAGGGGATTGCCCTCGCCATGTATCTCATAATACATATTGAGGCCATTTACTGATTTATAACCTGTCATGTTAGATGAATTCATGATGTTTCACTTGTGTAGTGTATCACAAATTTAAGAGGAATTATCTTTTTTAATAATTATGGAAATGTTTATTGCAGACAACTATGAAACGAGTTCAGCATGGTGTGAAACAACCAGGTTTACCGGAGAAAAGCAATTAACTGTTTAGATGCTGATCAAGATTTTCCTGCAACAAGTTGGCGAAATCCTTAGATTTAAGCATGGTCAAATGATCGCCCTCCACTTCATGAACTTCAACCGATTTGGTATATGGTTTCCAACCCAGGTACTTTTTATCATCCCGGTCAAAACTGGCCATTTTAGCACGGAACAACTTCATATTCCTATTGTAATTAGTTATTTTATAATTTTTTCGTGCCCTTTCATAAAGCTGGGTTACCTTTTCTGAGAATTCATATCGCTCATCATTCTTAGAGTTAAATGATCTTTTTAGCCTGTTGGTAAATTGCATAAAAGAATATTTTCGATACTTAATTGACAGTTCTCTATCGTGCAAAAAAAGCTTTATATTTTTATATGATTTGAAGATCACATTTTGTATCGCTTTTTTAATCATGTGCAGGTTTTTCTTAGCACCCTGTTCCATTGGCTCAATTTTGTAGGCTACCGTATCAAATAAGGCCAGCAGGTTAACTTCCTTGCCCATGTTTTCCAGTTGTTTAGTCATTTCAAAGGCAATAATACCCCCGAAACAATGCCCTGCCAATGCATACGGGCCATTGGGGTTTTGTTTCAATATCTGTGTAATATAAATAGCCGAAATTTCTTCCACATTGTCTGGAAACCCCTCTATATCTTCAATTTCCTGTGGTTCCTGTAATATAAACACGGGCTGGTCGGCATCCAGCATGTTGGCAAATTCAACAAAGGCAAAGGCCGTTCCATTAATACCCGAAACGATGTAAAGCGGTTTTTTATCGCCTGTAGTTTTTATAGGCACAAGGGAATGAAGCTTACTTATTTTCCTGTTTTCCTTTAGCAGTTCCGCAAATTTTTTAACAGTAGGATACTCAAACAAGGCGCTTACGGGCAAACGTTTGCCGGTTGCTTTTTCTACGCGGGATATTATTTTTAAAGCCAACAGCGAATACCCGCCCAGATCAAAAAAGTTATCGTTGATGCCCATCCGCTCTATTCCTAGTACTTCCTGCCATATATCGGCAATCTTTTGTTGTTCTTCGTTACCTGGCGCTTCATATTCGTCTGGTAACCCGGCCCAGACTTCCGGTTCTGGCAGGGATTTCCGGTCTATTTTTCCGTTTGGGGTGAGCGGCAAACTTTCCAGTTCTACCCATAGGGCTGGTACCATGTAATCGGGCAACTGTGTTTTAAGATAAGTTACCAGTGCATCCCTGTTAAAACTTTCGTCCCGGATGGTATAGCCCACCAGCCTTTTACTTCCTTCCCTGTCGTCCCGGGCCGCTACAACCGCCTGCTTTACCAATCCGCTACGCAATACCACGCTCTCTATTTCACCCAACTCTATGCGGTAGCCACGCACCTTTACCTGGTCGTCCATCCTTGTTAAATATTCTAAGTTGCCATCTGGCAGCCACCTGCCCAAATCGCCGGTGCGATACATCAATGTATCAGCCCTAAAAGGATTTTTTACAAATTTTTGCGCGGTCAGGTCCTCGCGGTTCAAATACCCACGTGCCAGTCCGTCGCCCGCTATACAGATCTCACCGGCAACCCCGACCGGCACCAATTGATTTTCCTTGCTAATGACATGTATAGATGTATTGGCCAGCGGTTTGCCGATTAGTACTTTTTCATTGGGAGAGAGTTTTTTAAAGGTCGACCAGATAGTAGTTTCTGTAGGGCCATACATATTCCAGGCGTCACCTCTTGCAGTCAGCTCCAATTTCACATCTTCCTGCAAGGCCTCTCCGCCTGTTAAAATTTTAACACTTTCGTTATTTTGCCATCCTGCGTTGATAAGCAGTCGCCATGTAGAAGGCGTAGCCTGTATGTGGGTAGGCCGATGCTGCGCGATAAGCTCTGCCAACATAAAACCATCCGCGGCAGCTTCGCGGGAAGCGATAATCAATTTACCCCCGTATATAAGCGGCGTGTATAATTCCAGGTAGCAAATATCAAAGCTGTATGTTGTTACCGATAAGAAAACTACCCCGGGTTTAATGGCCACCTCTTTGGCCACGCTGGTTAACAAATTCACTACAGACCTATGCGTTATCATTACCCCCTTAGGCATGCCTGTTGAGCCCGAAGTATAGATCACATAAGCCAAATGCTCCGACGAAACATTTGACAGGTTATCAGTTGGGAAAGTGCTGATAGCCTGCTGTTCAGTATCTATTTCGATGACATTAAGTGATGCCAAAGCAGGTATTTTGAAACGACTGCCGCCGCTGCTGACCACTATTTTTGCCCCGGTATCCTCCAGCATATAATGTATCCGGTCTGCCGGGTAATCCGGGTCTATCGGCACATAAGCACCTTCTGCTTTTAATATCCCCAGTATGGCTATCAGCATTGCTGCAGAGCGTTCTATACAAACAGGCACCAGCGTTTCATTCTGAACACCCTGGCTTTTGAGGTAACAGGCAAGCTGGTTGGCCCGTTCATTCAATTGCAGATAAGTGAGTTGCCCGCCTTCAAATTCTATCGCTATTTTATCCGGGCTTTTAGCAGCCTGTTCTTCAAATAGGGCGGCTATACTTTTTTGTTGGGGATAATCCTGGTATGTATCATTAAAGGTAATCAGCAATTCATTTTCCTCATTTGGCGATAACATGGGCAACCTACCAGTTTTTTGATCAGGCTGATCTGCAACCGAAACAAGCAACATTTTATAATGGTCTATCATCCGTGATACCGTCGCTTCGCTATAAAGGTCGGTGCAATATTCTACCACGCCTTTCATTTCGGATCCGGCTTCTATCAAATTAAAAGTCAGGTCGAATTTAGCTGTATGATGAGCAAATTCTTCTTCTTTCAGTTCAGTATCCCCCAAGTGCAATTGCGGAACATCCGGCGTGTTTTGCAGCATAAACATTACCTGGAAAATAGGGTTCCGGCTCATGTCCCTTTCCTTTACCACAGCCTCCACCACTTTTTCAAAAGGCACTTCCTGGTAGGAATATGCTTCCAATGTATTGGCCCTTATCTGCTGCAGCAAATCTGTAAACGATTCGTCGCCGTTTACCCTATTCCGTAATGCCAGTGTATTCACAAAAAACCCGATCAAACTTTCTACTTCGCGCTGCTGCCTGCCTGCTACCGCGGTGCCTACGCAGATATCGTCCTGCCCGCTGTAACGGTAAAGTAATACCTTAAACGCTGCCAGCAACGTCATAAACAAGGTTGCCCCCTGTTGCCTGCTTAATGCCTTTAATTTATCCTTTAGCTCTTTATCAATGTTAAATTTAAAAATAGCGCCGCGCTTACTCCAAACCGCCGGTCTCACAAAATCTGTTGACAGGTTGATGGGTGATACCCCGTTTAATTTATCTTTCCAGTAGTTTACTTTTTTATCCCATAGCTCTCCCAGCAGATATTTCCTTTGCCACAGCGCATAATCTGCATATTGTATCACCATTGGCTGCAGCTTTGCTTGCCGCCCTTCCACTTGTGCGGCATAAAATTCCGCCAGCTCATTTACGATCACTGATATAGACCAGCCATCAGAAGCAATATGATGGAGCACCATTACCAACAGGTGTTCACCAGCCTGCAACCTGAGCAAGTGCACGCGCAACATGTAATGTTTAGAAAGATCAAAAGGAATACTGATGATCTCAGCGATATAATTATCCAGACCTTCGGCATTATTTTTATAGGCCGATACATCTTCTGTTGTCAATTGCCAGTTATTGGATGCCATAACAGATTGCCTGCCAGACCCTTCTTCCTCCAATATCACCGTTCGCAATATCTCATGACGGGCAACTACCTGTTTGAAAGCGGCCTCCAGGGCTTCCTGGTTAAGAATGCCTTTTAACCTTAACAGCTTTGGCGAATGATATTGAATGCTGCCCTCCAACCGGTCTATAAACCATAAACGTTCCTGGCTGAACGACAGCGGGATATGGACTGGCCTTGATTGGACATCTATAGCCGGGAGAACCAGCCCCTTACCCCGCGATACAATATATCCGGACAAAGATGCTACGGTAGGGTATGTAAAAAGATCTTTAACAGCCAGTTCCACTTCCAGTTTTTTACGAATGATGGATATTACACGCATAACCATCAGCGAATGGCCGCCCAGGTCAAAAAAATCATCAAAAACACCTATCCGTTCTGCACCAAGCACTTCCTGCCATACATCAGCTACTTTTTGTTCTTCTTCGCTACGCGGCGCTTCGTATTGCCCATTTAAACCCGACCCTGTTTCTGGTTCGGGGAGAGATTTTCTGTCAATCTTTCCGTTTGGCGTAAGTGGCAAGCTATCCAGTTCAACCCACAAAGTGGGTACCATATAGTCTGGCAGTTGCAATTTAAGATATGCTATTAGCGCATCTTTATTAAAACCTTCTTTCTGCACGGCGTACCCTGCCAGTCGTTTACTTCCTTGCTTATCATCCAATGCCATTACTACCACCTGCTTTACCAGACCGCTGCGCAATGCCACGCTTTCTATTTCGCCCAACTCAATCCGGTAACCACGCACCTTTACCTGGTCATCCATCCTGGCATAATATTCTATGTTACCATCCGGCAGCCATCGGCCCAGGTCACCTGTACGGTACATTAATGTATCAGCTTTAAACGGATTCTTCACAAATTTTTGCGCAGTCAGTTCTGCATTGTTCAAATATCCTCGCGCCAATCCATCCCCTGCAATGCAGATCTCGCCCGCCACGCCTATAGGCGCCAACTGGTTTTCTTTGCTGATAATATGTATAACCGTGTTTGCATACGGTTTGCCTATCAGCACTTTTTCATGTACCGACATTTTTCTGTAGGTTGAACAGATGGTAGCTTCAGTAGGGCCATACATGTTCCATGCCGTTCCTCTTTTAGCCAGTTCATCCTTCAAGTCTTCCTGTACGGCTTCTCCGCCAGTTATCACTTTAACATTTTCTGTATTTTGCCAGCCCGCATTGATCAGCAATCTCCAGGTGGGCGGCGTTGCCTGCATGTGGGTGGGGCGATGACGGGAAATATAATCTGCCAACATAAAACCGTCAATGGCTGCTTCACGGGGCGCAATAATTAATTTACCGCCATTTAGCAGCGGCGTATATAATTCGAGGCAAAAAATATCAAAGCTGTAGGTTGTTACCGTTAAAAAAACAGCCCCTGATTTAACGTTCAATTCGCCGGATACACTTAATATAAAGTTTACCACCGCTTTGTGTTCTATCATAACCCCCTTAGGCTTGCCCGTAGAGCCCGAAGTATAAATAACATAAGCAAGATTGCCGGAGTGTACAGCGGGTAAATCTACCGCCGGGAGCTTGCTGATAACCGGCCATTGAGTATCGATTTCTATAATATTGATGCCTGTTCCGCCAGGTAATTTTGACCGGCTGAAGCGGTTGCTTACCACTATTTTTGCGCTGGTGTCATCCAGCATGTAGTGTATCCGGTCTTCAGGATAGTCCGGGTCAATAGGCACATACGCTCCGCCAGCTTTTAGTATTCCCAATATGGCTACTACCATCGCTGTTGAGCGCTCTATGCATACGGGCACCAGTGTTTCGTCCTGCAGCCCTTTGACCCTAAGGTAGTGTGCAAGCTGGTTGGCCTTTTCATTCAATTCCCGGTAAGTGAGCTGTTCGCCCTCAAATTCTACGGCTATATTATCCGGGGTTTTGGCAGCTTGCTCTTCAAATAAATTGCTGATGCTTTTTCGGTCAGCATAATTCTGCTTTGTATCATTAAAAGCTACCAACAGTTCAGCTTCTTCACCAGGAGCAAGCAAGGGCAGCATCCCTATTTTTTGATCCGGCTGCTTTATAACTGACCCTAGTAAGGTTTGATAATGCGCGATCATCCGCAACATGGTTGCTTCCGTATAAAGGTCTGTGCAATACTCCACCTCGCCCCTCAAACCTGATCCTTTTTCTATTAAGTTGAATGTAAGATCAAACATAGCGGTCTGATTTGCAAACTCCAGCTCTGTTAGTTCGGCATCTCCTAAATACGATTGCTTAATTTGCGGCGTATTATCTAATAGAAACATCACCTGGAAAATAGGGTTGCGGCTCATATCCCTTTCTTTTACCACAACTGATACCACTTTTTCAAAGGGTACTTCCTGGCGGGAATAGGCTTCCAATGTATTAGCCCTAACCTGCTGCAACAACCCGGTAAATGATTCATTACCATTTACCTCACTTCGCAAGGCCAGCGTATTTACAAAGAAACCGATCAGGTTTTCCACTTCTTGTTGCTGCCTGCCGGCTACTGCCGTGCCTACGCAAATATCTTCCTGGTTGCTGTAACGATACAGTAATACTTTAAATGCTGATAGCAAGGTCATAAACAAAGTAGTGCCCTGCTGTCGGCTAAGCGCCAGTAGCCCGTCTTTTAATTCTTTATCAATATCAAACCACAAAATGGAACCCCGCTTGCTCCAAACTGCCGGCCTTACAAAATCTGTTGGCAGGTTAATGGGCGATACGCCGCTTAATTTATCTTTCCAATAAACAACTTTTTTGCCCCATAGTTCGCCTTGTAAATATTTCCTTTGCCATAGGGCATAGTCGGCGTATTGTATGGCCATCGGCAAAAGGTGAGTTTCGCGCCCTTCCAGTTGCGCTGCATAAAGCTCGGTCAGCTCATTTACTATAAGGGATACCGACCATCCGTCGGAGGCAATATGATGTAATACCGTCACCAACAGGTACTCACTTGCCTGCAACTTTAGCAGGTGTACACGCAGTATGTAATCTTTTGACAGATCAAATGGTTTGCTGACGATGTTCGCGACATAGTTATCCAGGCCCTGCGGATTGTTTTGATAGGTTGATACATCTTCTGTTGTTAGGTGCCATCCATCGGAAGGCTTAATAACCTGCCTGCCAGATCCTTCTTCTTCTATGATCACCGTCCTCAATATTTCGTGACGGTCAATTACCTGTTTAAACGCCACTGCCAAAGCTTTTTCGTCGAGGCGGCCTTTAAGCTTTAACAGTTTGGGCAAGTGGTATTGCGTACTGCCCTCCAGGCTATCTATAAACCATAAACTTTCCTGGTTAAAGGATAGCGGTACATGCCCTGCTTTTGATTGGATCTCTATCGGATCGGGAATCGCAGCAGCAGGTTTATTTTGGATTTGTGCGGCGAGCATTGCAATGGTTGGATGATCAAATATGCTGCTGATACTAATTTCTGCTTTAATATCCTTGCGCACCGCTGATATTAGCCGGATAGCCAGCAAAGAATCACCCCCAAGGTCAAAAAAATTATCGTGGATACCCACTGATTTTATTTCAAGCAGATGCTGCCATTTTTCCGCCAGTTTTTGCTCCAGTTCGCTTTGCGGTGCTTCATATTTATCAGTCAAAACATCTTCAATTCCGGGCTCTGGTAAGGCTTTCCTATTTATTTTCCCATTGGGAGTAAGGGGTAAACGCGCCAGCTGCACCCATAATAGCGGAACCATATAATCAGGGAGCTTGCTTTGCAGGTATGATATGATTGCCTTTTTGTCAAACAGCTCATTAGGGACAATATAGCCGGTTAACCGTTTTCTTCCCTCATCGTCTTCCCTGGCCAATACAACCGCTTGTGCCACCAGTTCGCTCTGCATCAATATGCTTTCTATCTCGCCCAATTCTACCCTGTAGCCGCGTATTTTCACCTGATCGTCTGCCCTGCCAATGAATAATATTTCTCCATCCGAAAGGTATTTTACCAAATCACCTGTACAGTACATTTTTGCTGAGTTTTTTGTACCGAAAGGATTTTTAATAAATCTGGCATTAGTCAGTTCAATATTATTATAATAGCCCCTGGCTACTCCATCACCTGCAATATATAATTGACCAGCTACACCTTCAGGGCATAATGCCATCTGCTCATTCAGTACATAAACCTGCGTATTTGAAAATGGCCTGCCTATCGGAACCGTTTTATTATAGGTTATACCTTTTTTGGCCACATGCAATAATTTGCCGATGGTGGCTTCCGTTGGGCCGTAGTGGTTAATAACCGTACAGTCTGAACCGGATGAATGGATGGTTTCTACAACTCCGGCACGTAACGCCTCCCCTCCAAATATGATGAGTTTTGCAGGCAATAATAATTTTTCAGGAGTACATAATGCCTCCCAATGCGAAGGCACTATTTTTAAGCAGTCGATGGTATGCTTTTGAAAATAATTGTAAAGTATATCAATATCATTGATAGCTTCCTTTGAAAAAAAATGCAGTGTACCGCCAAATGCCAGCGAGCTGTATAATACCGTATTGCCCAGATCAGCAGAAATGGTGGATACCAGTGCGAAAGATCTGCATTGATCTATTTGTACCTTTTGTTTTAATCCAAACACATAATCCATCAGGCTATTGTGCTGTATCATTACCCCTTTTGGCTTTCCAGTTGAGCCGGATGTATAGATCAAATATGCCAGCTGCTGCGGGGCCGCAACATCAGGAAGATTTGCGGCAAGTTCGTTGCTGATAACAGGCCATTGATCATCAATTAAAATTATATCCGTGTTGTAATTTGCAGACATTGCGGGCATACTGGCCTTACTGGTCAGCAACACCCCCGCCTTTATGTCATCCAATATGTATTGCATGCGATTTTCCGGGTATTCGGGATCTATTGGCACATACGCACCGCCTGATTTAAGTATACCCAGTATGGCTACTATCATCTCTACAGACCGCTCTATGCATACCGGCACAGGCGTTTCTTGTTTAACGCCCCTGCTTCTGAGGTAGCGGGCAAGCATATTGGCCCTTTCATTTAATTGTTTATAGGTGATCTGTTTTTCCTCAAATACCAATGCAATACCGCCGGGACATCTGACGGCATGTTCCTCAAACAGATCTATGATGGTTTTATCTTTAGGGTATAGGATTGGAGTAAATTTCATGGCTCCCGGCTTCACCATCATATATTTACCTCCCTTACATCCCAACTGTTAGCTGATGGTTTAAATAATATGCCGCGGTTAAGGAAACCATTATTCATAACCAAAATTCTCGCAAACGGAAATACCATAATATTCTATTAAAGAAAGGCTTAGCCTATCAACCATTTTTAAATACGTTGGTTTTTAACAAAAGGATGCCAACGATCTTTTTTAAAACATTTTAAAAAAATAAAATCTTTTAAATACTAAATTTAATAGGGGTACTTTAACAGGGGCAATAGGGGATTTTAACTTTCAACACATAACATATAGCGCAATTGTTGCCTGATCATTCAAAGCTCAGTTACTACTCTTTCTGCTGAACATCAATACTTCCGTATTTTTTATCGAAGCTAAGTGATATGCTCGCCCTAAAAAGAGAGTTATCAAAACGGTAAATATAGGTCTTTTGATCCGAGCCCTGAAAAACTAAAGTGAGGGTTGATTTTTTGGCCTGGGCCAGCAAAGCATTGATATCTGATTCCTGCAAAGTTAAGTAAGATACAGGGCGGGATGTGCTCCCTGCCATGCTTTTGACGATAGCGCCAACCAGAACAGTTTCTATTTTATCCGGCGTGCCGCCCCCGGTGCTTTTATATTGATCCATGCTTCTGCCATTCACCATTTGTGTCCCGGCGGGTTTAAAGCCTTTTGATGTGGTTAAAAAATCATGTACCTGTGTGCCGGTCATGTTTGTCATGTTCAACAAGTCCTCAAAGGATAAACTTTGAGCGTAGCTGCCGGCACATACAAAAAGCAGGAGAATGGCAAACAAGTATCTTTTTATCATAGGGTTATTCCAAATATATATTATTTACTTATAAATATTATCCCCCCTGAGTTATCCCCCGGGATGATAAGTTCTTTCAGCATGTTTAAGCACATCTGCTTTATAAAACAGCACATCTTTAAACCGGCCATTAATGTAGCCTTCGGCCTGGTCTGTAAAATGCCGGGAAGCAGGGTCAAATGACTGACCACCGGTTATAATGCTCCTGGCTTTAATATGCGGGCCAAACTCAACAGCGGCTATAAAGCTGTTGCCACTATACCCGTAACGTTTCTGTGTGTTTTCGGTGCGACTTTGGAACGAGGGCAATTGCCCAAACTGCGATCCAACAAGCCCTACGGGCACACTGGGTTGTTTATCATCAAAGGTTATGCCATCGGCAGGGCGTTGGTAACGGTTAATATCGCCCCACTCTATTTTCCATGTTCCATAGCGTTTTTGAAGGCTTTTTACGGCTTCATTAAAAAGATCAAATTGTTTTTGAGGACTCATGGTTTTGAGCATTTCACTTACGCGTGCGGTTTGATAGGTAGATTCTTCCACAGTTTGCGCATGGGGCAGGGCCATTAACATACGTGTTCCCCACTCTACTGCAAGCGTAGTAGCTACAGAACGGGTCGCCGAAAGCCGGTCCCATTGCTGTAGTATCTTCATAGGCTCCGCAAGTGTTTGTTTAAGTGAATCGTTGGCTACGCTGTAGGCACTTAACAATGAAGGCAATAAGGCATCAAATGCAGAAAGATAATGGTCGTATCCTTTATCGATCAAATCATTGAGCGTTACATTTTGGGCTTTGCTCAATAAGATGATCGCATTTAAAGCGCGATAATTTTGCCCGTCCGGGGCCATATAAGCAGGGTATTTGCTCTTATCGGGACTATTTGCACCGGATGAAGTATAGGGAGTTGAATTACAATTCTCTATCCAGCCGGTTGCAGGGTTATATACATGCACTATCTCATTTAAGGGGTGCACACCTTGCCATTCTGTTGCCGGGGTTGTGCCGTCAACAGGTAATGTCCAGTCCAGTTTAGGGTTGCGTTTGGGCATGTAGTTGCCATACCAGAAGGCAATATTGCCGCGGTCATCGGCATAAACGGTGTTGTTGGTAGCGTTAGATAGCAGGTTCATGGCTTTTTTATATCCAGCAAAAGTATTGGCTTTGGTGATCAGCCATGATTCAACCAGGGCATTATACGACCGGTTGTTTGCTCTTAATGAAAGCCATTTACCATCGCGACTGCCCAGTACCGGGCCGTGATGGGTATAGTAACCGGTGATACTTCTTTGTTCTGTTTTGCCGCCGGTTTTGATATTCAATACCAGTTGGCGTGTGGTAACAGGTTTTAGTCTTCCGTTATATTCGTAATACCATTTGTTGTCTTTTTTGGTGACTTTTTCCGAATACAGGTCGGCCACATCTGCGTAGCTGGAGGTATGCATCCAGCCGCAATGCCGGTTAAATCCCTGGTAAACAAAAAATTGGCCCCAGGTAACCGCACCGTAAACATTTAAACCCTCATTACTCACCATTTGTACCTCGTCCCGAAAATAAAAAGGAACATGAGGATTAATATACAACATAGCGTGTTTGGAGGCTGTTTTGGAGGGTGAAAGGGCGAATCCGTTAGACCCTGTTTCCCGTTCAGTCACTACATTCTCTGTCGTATGTGGGGTATAAATCGAGCCGATGCCATTGGGGCTATTACCGTAAAAACGTGCCGTTTCACTTAAATTGATGCCTCCTGTTTGTGTTGCAGCAACACTGCCATCGGTAAACATCAGGGCATACCAGGGTTGGAAATGATGGAATACCGTTGGTTTTACTTCCGGGTGTTTATACAGGTAATAGTTGATACCATCAGCAAAGGAGTTCATTAGTTTTTTAAACCATAATGGGCTTGCTTTATAATCTTTAATGGCATCGGCGCTATCGGCTATTAATTGTAGCTGCACATCCTCATATAGGCTTTTGTCGCCGTCCACTTCGGCCTGCCGGCCCAGTTGATAAAGATAATTGCGTTCAATTCCTTTAAAATTTTCTTCGCATTGGACATACATCAGGCCAAAAACAGCGTCGGCATCAGTTTTGCCATAAATATGCGGTACACCCCAATTATCCCTTACAATGGTTACCGCTTTTGCCTGCTTCTCATATCGCTGAATATCAGCCTTGTTGATTTTTTGTGCAAGAGACCATAAAGGAAGCGTGCAGAGAAAGCAAAATAATTTTATTTTCATTGTAACAAAATTTTTACAGTAACAAATCGACTATCACGGGCGTCATTATAGCGTTGAATTTGCACAAAATGACGATAATTGTCCTTTTAACAGTTATAGTTTTAATGAGCCAAACCATTAATATAATGTTTTAGCACAATTTTTAAAACAAACTTCTGTTCATATTAATGGTTTATAAGTAACGTTTGTAAAACAAGTTTTCAATTAATTGATTTACAACGCTATACAACAATTAAATAATAATGGAGACACTATAGTTAGTGTCTCTTCAATAGATCAATATGATCATATAAGAGCTTGGATCAATATTCAAATATTATCTGAGATTTAGTTGATTCAGTGTCATTAATATTGACGTTGATGTGCGTTCCGGGGTGAGATACGGAACGCATTTTTTTTACGCTCTATTTTTTAGGTAGAATTGCCATCATGGGATAATACTCATAATTGTTGATACCCGACGCGGGATCATTCTTAATTATTTCCTTCACCTGTTCTTCATTTTCAACTTCAATTACTCCCATCCCAAAAGCGCCATCAGGGTTAAATACAGGACCGAAAACCGCTACAATTCCCTTATTCATCAAATCACCTAAATAAGCAGCATGTTGTTTCATAATGGCTCGCTCATCATCGGTCATATCTTGTGCAAATGTGGGGCGTTTCGCGTTTAATTTAAGAAAGTATTGTGGCATGGTAAAAGCTATTTGTTTACTTCAAATATATCAATAAATGTATTTATTGGATAAAATTGATCACAAACTATGTCATTCGAACTGGCATAGCATGATAGTAATAAGAGGAGGCACCGGGAGAAACGATTTATTGAGCAGGTATTGCCCTGTTTAGTTTGGTCGGAAAATACAGCCCGGCGTTTGCACGCTGTTCAAAATATAATTATTTATAATATGCAAACAGCCGCACGCAACAACATGGAAATGATTACATTAGCTTTACCATTGACCTTCACATGAAAAAAATGGCTACCGGCCTAACCGGAGGAGCATGGGCTGGCTTATCATTAATTTATGACATGGTGGTAAATGTGCGTTGGGGCAGTATCAATATTGATAGTGCAGAAGGTCAGGTTCAGAATTTATTATTAAATTACCTATCTAAACTAATATATTACAATTGACTCATCACATGAAAAAAGCCTTAGTAGCCTTATTTATTGTATTGACTACCTGTTTTGCCAGATCATACGGCCAGGAGCAAAGAATTAAAAAAGTACAGCAATTAATTAAAGAGCATACCAAGCAGGACACTTTTAGAGTAAACCGGCTTAATGAGTTACCAAGATTAATAATTTTGCCAACTGGCGAACTGGATACCATGGCTACCGAGGCCCTGTCTATTTCGCGCAAACTCCATTATGACGAAGGTGTGGTGGAAGCTTTAATCAGTAAAGCCAGGGCCACCTATAGGGAAAATAATTTATCCAAGGCACTCACGCTAATGCGGCAAGCGATTACCCTGGCCGAAAAAATACAGGATAAAACGCATCTGTCAAATGCCTATGCTGCCATTAGCTCAATAAACAATCTTACCGGTGAAAGCAAGCAAAGCCTGGTTGATGCTTTGAAGGCAGAGGCTGCTGCACAAACCACTCAAAATAAGAGCCTGATCGCCCGGCGCCAGGTCGGCCTTTCAGGTCTATACACAACCTCGGTCAGCGATTATACCAGGGCGATGGATTGGGCGCTAAAAGCGGAAAAGAATGCTGAAGAAATAAATGATTTGGATGTACTGGCCCAAACATGGTCAGTCATCGCAACAATTTATACATATATCGGAGACCAGGCGAATGCTCTTATTTATTATAAAAAAGCGTTGAACGAAAACAAAAAACTCGGTAACAGAAGTTTAGAATTTAATCTGCTCAACCGCATAGGTGAAATGTACCGTCTTACCGGTAATTATACCGATGCCATTAAAGCCTACAAAGAAGGGCTCTCCAAACCGCAAACATCTTATAATACCGAGTTGACGGAGAGTAATATGGCCGATGTGTATGTAAGGCTTGGTAACCTGCCTATGGCTTTTAAATATGGCTTCAAATCGCTTACTGGAGCAAAAAAGATCAATGATAGTGAGGGTGAAGAATGGATAGACGGTATATTGGCACGTGCCTATTTAAAACAAAATAATGCTGACAGTGCACTTTACTATGCACATATAGGGTATGAAAAAGCTAACCACACCGGAACAATAGAATTTAAGCGTGATAATAGCGAAGCCCTGACAAATGCCTATACCTTGAAAAAGGATTTCGCTAATGCTTATAAATACCATATTCTTTTTATTAGTTATCGCGATAGTATGTCCAGCGCACAGGTTACCAATCAAACCAGCCTGCTGCAATATAATTACGACCTGGCAAAAAAGCAGGCCCAGATAACAACCTTAAACCAGGATAAACAGGCACAGCGTTACTTTTTAACCGGTGCACTCATCGTACTCGGGTTGATCATGATCACAGCAATTATCCTGCTTCGGAATAATCGTCAAAAACAAAAAGCTAATAACTTATTGAGTAGGCAAAAACAAATTATTGAAGAAGAGCGCGATAAAACCAACAAAGCCCTATCAGATCTGCAGCTAACCCAAAAGCAATTGATACAATCTGAAAAAATGGCTTCGCTGGGTGAGCTAACAGCAGGCATTGCCCACGAGATACAAAATCCGCTGAATTTTGTGAACAATTTTTCAGATGTAAGCATGGAGTTGCTGGAGGAAATGGAGCAACAGCTAACTAATGGCAATAATAAAGAAGCCATAGAATTAGCGAATGACGTAAAGGAGAATTTGGAAAAAATACGTCATCATGGCAGGCGGGCTGATGGAATAGTTAAAGGTATGCTACAGCATAGTCGCGCCGGTGGCACCACCAAGGAGCCAACCGATATCAACAAACTGGCAGACGAATACCTGCGGCTTGCCTATCATGGGTTAAGAGCAAAGGATAAAAGTTTTAATACCGAGCTTGTCACAAATTTCGATACCGCGTTGCCAATGGTGAACATGGTGCCGCAGGATATTGGCCGGGTATTGCTCAACCTGTTTACCAACGCTTTTTACGCAGTGCAGCAAAAGCAGAAAACTTCTGTACCAGGCTTTAAGCCCGAAGTGACCTTAACTACTCATACTGAAAAAGGGCAGGTAATAATTAAAGTGAAGGACAATGGCACGGGTATGCCCGATCACATTAAGGAAAAGATCATGCAACCGTTTTTTACCACCAAACCAACAGGTGAGGGTACAGGTTTGGGGCTTTCGCTAACTTATGATATGGTAGTGAAAGGGCATACGGGCAGCATACAGGTTAACAGCGAGGAGGGCGAAGGTTCTGAGTTTATTGTTAAGCTGCCCTTGAATTAAAACATGGCCCGCTTTTCATATCCTGATTGTAATTAAGATTTTTTCGAACTGTCAGGGGGAACGTTCATATATTAAATATCTACTTAATATATAGAATTTGTAGAATAAAAATATTTATTATAGATTTGTTTTCAATAACCTTACAATTTTTCAGAAATAAAGAAAGATATGCACCACAATTACAAATACGCACTGGGGGCAATTGCCGCCCTGGCCCTGTTAATCATTTCAAAACCAGCATCAGCCGATGTAGTTACAGATTGGAACCTGATTACCGTTAAAGCCACAAAAGCAGGCAAGTTCAATAGTAACCTGGGAAGCCGCATTGAAGCCATCGAAGCTATTGCTGTTTACGATGCCGTTAATTCCATCAAAAAGATCGGAACGCCTTACCATTATTATGCATCGTCCACCGGCCCTGCTTCGGCGCAAGCCGCGGTAGCGCAGGCCGCGCATGATGTGCTGGTGAATTATTTCCCTGCGCAAAAACCATCATTGGATTCTGCATTAAACAATAGCCTGGGTTTGGCAAATGACGGACCGGTTGATAAAGGCCGTGAAGTTGGCGCAGCATCCGCTGCAGATATTATCGCCCTGCGTGCAAACGATGGTTCCGATCCGAATGTTGGGTATACGGGTCTGGCCAAACCGGGAGTTGGGCAATACCGCCCCACCCCTGCCGGGTTTGCGCCAGGCATTAACCAACAATGGGGCACGGTTAAACCTTTCCTGCTGAAATCCAATACCCAATTCAGGCCAATAGCGCCCCCTCCTATCGGAACTGATAATTTTAAGAAGGCGCTTGCCATTGTAGACGAATTAGGCTCAGCAGGCAGCGCCAAACGTACAGAAGATCAAACCCATATCGCGCAATTTTATAAGCAGGATGCCGAACTGACCGTAAACGAGGCCGCACGTGCCCTGGCCATAGCTCATAAAACTTCTATTGAAGTAAATGCACTGGCATTTGTATTAGCGGATATTGCCGAGGCTGATGCCCGCATTGGTTTATGGGATGCTAAATACAATTATTTATTATGGCGCCCGGTTACCGCGCTTAATGCAGATGCCGATGGCGGTGTGACCAATAACTATACTAAATGGGCGCCCTTACTCTCTACCCCTCCGCATCCCTCCTATCCTTGCGGGCATTGCGGTACAGTTACGGCTGGCTTTGAAGTATTAAAGCAGTTTTATGGTGATAAGGATACTATTCAACTGCACACTACCACCCCTGGCGAGCCTGCAAGAACCATCAAATCACTTAGCAATGGCGAATGGGAAAACGGATGGAGCCGCGTGTATGGCGGCATTCATTATCCGTTTGAAAATGATGCCGCGCAAAAACTTGGAAAGCAGGTAGCAGACTATGTGCTTGCAAATGGCCCGCGGAAGAAATGAGCTGATGGTGTTGGATTAAGTGAAATGGCCGACTGCATTATTTCAATCAACTTAATCCAACACCATCCAACCAATCAACCTGAAGATGGTATATTTGCAGAATGGAACTCAACCTTTTTGATCAACAGGTTTATACCGGCCGCAGGCGCGTTTTAAAGCAAAATATTAATTCAGATGGCATCATCCTGCTACTTGGCAACGAAGATAGCAGCATGAACTATAAAGACAATTGCTACCCTTTTAGGCAGGATAGTAGTTTTCTTTATTATTTAGGCCTGGATGTACCCATGCTGGCTGCTGTTATTGATACCGATACCGGCGAAGAGGTGATTTTCGGCAACGAGTTGACTATTGATGATATCGTGTGGACAGGCATACTGCCCACCGTAAGTGAAATGGCTTCGCTGGTTGGGGTTACTCAAACAAAACCCTATGATCAGATCATCCATTATGTACATAAAGCTTTGATAGCAGGCAGAAAGGTTCACCTGCTACCACCCTACCGCCCCGAAAGCAAAATTAAACTGGCTACCTGGCTTAACACCAGTTTAGACGATGTTGCGGAATATGTATCGGTTAAACTGATAAAGGCTGTAATAGCGCAACGTGTGATCAAATCGCCGCTGGAAGTGGCCGAAATGGAAAAGGCTGTTTCCATTAGTGTGGATATGCAGTTAGCTGTCATACAAAATACCCGCCCTGGCATAAAGGAATACGAGTTGGTGGCAAAAGCGCATGAGGTAGCTATAGCCAATAATGCAAGGCTAGGCTATCCTGCTATTATCACTACGCATGGGCAAACCCTGCATACACATTACTACGGAAATACTTTACAGGAAGGACGAATGTTGCTGGCTGACATAGGCGCCGAAAACGCTATGCACTATGGCGGCGATCTTACCCGCACCTGCCCTGTTGGCCGCAGTTTTACAACCAGGCAGAAAGAACTGTATGAAGTGGTGCTGGCGTCAATGGACCATGCCATTAGTATGCTGAAACCAGGAGTGCATTACAAAGATATCCACCTTGCGGCTTGTCAAAAATTGGTTGAAGGATTAACTGAAGTCAACCTGATGAAAGGCGACCCGGCCGAAGCCGTAGCAGCTGGTGCGCATGCCATGTTTTTTCAATGTGGACTGGGGCACATGCTGGGCATGGATACCCATGATATGGAAGACCTTGGCGAACCTTATGTTGGTTATACTGATACACTGAAAAAGGAAACTTCCATATTCGGACTTAAATCATTGCGCCTGGGCCGCGAACTGGAAGCCGGATTTGTACTTACCGTTGAACCAGGTATTTACATTATACCCGAACTGATAGACCGCTGGCAGGCCGATAAAAAGTATGCTGATTTTATTAATTATGATGTCTTAAACACCTACCGTGATTTCGGTGGCATACGCATTGAAGATAACTTTCTGATAACCGGTACCGGGAGCCAATTACTTGGTAAGTATTTACCGAAGACACTGAAAGAGATAGAGGGGTTAAAGGGGTAAGGAGGCTTATTTTACATTTAAAATTATTTTTTATCTTGGCTCAGTATAAAAGATGAACTAATTATAACTATGGTTTGTAAAAGCTGCGAAAATGATCACCAGGAAAACTATTGTCCCGAATGCGGTGAAAAAGCCTTCAATATCAAACAACTCTCGCTAAAACATTTTATTGAGGAAACTTTTGAAGGCTTTATACACTTTGACAATAAGCTTTTTCGCACTATTAAAATCCTGATTACAAAACCCGGCCAGTTAAGCCTTGATCATACCGAAGGCAGGCGTGTAAAGTACATGAAACCCGTGCAGCTTTTCCTGGTGGTCAACCTTATCTTTTTCTTCTTAACTGCCAGTAACATTTTTAGTCTGAGACTGCAAAACTATATCAGTTACAAACCTTTTACCAATTATAATACCCGGCAACTCGTAAAACATAAACTGGCCAAAAGCCAGCTTTCGCTGGCGGAGTACGAGCAATTGTTCAATGAGAAAATGACATCTAATTCAAAGGAATTCATTTTCATATTTATTCCCTTTTATGGGCTGGTGTTTTTCCTGCTGTTTTTTTGGAGGAAGCGATTTTTTACCGAGCATCTGGTATTTGCCGTACATTTTACCACCTTTATTTTAATTTTGGTACTGGTAGAGTTTTATGTGCTCAGTTTACCGTTTAATTTGATCTTCAGAAAAGACTATTCACAGAGCTTTGATAATTTTTATGCAATATTCACAACTATCTGTATCAGCGTTTATCTTTTCTTCGCTATGCGTAAGTTTTACAAGGCAAATATCTACTGGACAATAATTACCGCCGTAGCTACAGGATATTACTTTTTTACATTTATACAATACTACCGCATGCTGCTTTTTTTTAAGATACTATATCTTAACTAATACCACATTAAGTAAATTCTTTAACTGCCTGTTTATGTGATTTATTTTAACAAAAATTTAACTTAATATTTGCACTTTTCTCAATAACTATTCGTTAAATTTGATATACAAAAAATCTACCTAAAAATTTTTCAGGAAAGGGGCTTAATTATGAGGCAGCAGTCAGGTTTTCTCCCGGAACATCAATTTCACATACTCATCAATTTCAATGATGATGAACGCAGTGTAACCGTTTTACCAAATGAAGCGGGTAAATTTCTAGTGGTTGACCAGGGCAAAGTACTTGGTGAGCTTGATTTTGACAAGCATTTGAACTGCGTTTCGTACCAGTGCGAGCTGGATCCGGCTATCATATCCCAACTGAATAAAGAGATCAGGAACCACTATTCGTAAGTTGATTTTTAGTTGGATCGGGTTTATTAAGCAGTTTCAATTTAACAAGCGTGATCAACACATATAATTTATTGAACCAGGCAGTTAAATCAGCTTCAAAATAACGTAAAAACACGTATCAAAAAACGTAGTGGCACTGCCGTTATTTTTTCGGGCAGCGACTAATTTTAGCAATCATTTAATTGTATGCCTAAATAAAGATTTATCATGAACGATCCAAAAAAAATCGCATTGCCTGGTAGCCACAAGGCTGCTCACCCTGGTGAAACCACGGGTAAAATTAACCGCGATGAAGCTATAGAAGTAACGGTGCGTATCCGCAGGAAAAAGTCCCTTGAATCAAAACTCAATTCAGGCGAGCGGGTCACCCATAAAAATTACGAGAAGGAGTTTGGCGCCACTCAGAAGGATGCGGATAAAGTTGAAGCTTTTGCTCATGAATACCACTTGAGTACCGCAGAAGTGAACCTGGCCCGCAGAAGCGTTATATTAAAAGGCAGCATTACCGATATGGAAAAAGCCTTTGGGGTATCATTATCTGCCTCAACTGATATGGCAGGCAACAAGATCAGGGTAAGGCAGGGTGAGGTATTTATACCTGCCGCATTAAAGGATGTAATAGAAGGTGTTTTTGGACTGGATAACCGCCCTGTAGCGCGGCCTATGTTCAAAAAATTAAGACTGGGCGGACAGATAGTGTCACATGCCTCGGCAGCACAAGCTTTTACACCAGATAAATTAGCAAATATTTATGGTTTCCCGTCAAGTTTTACTGGTAAGGGGCAAAGCATAGCCATTATAGAATTGGGCGGCGGTTACCGCACCAGAGACATTACTGCTTATTTTAAACAGCTGGGGATAAAAAAACCAACAGTGAAAGCTATATCGGTTGATGGCGGAAAGAACAGTCCTTCTAATGCCGATAGCGCGGATGGCGAAGTAATGCTTGATATTGAAGTGGCTGGCGGTGTAGCTCCGGGCGCTAAAATCGTAGTTTATTTTTGCCCCAATACCGATAAGGGTTTTTTGGATGGCATAACCAAAGCCGTACACGATGGCTCCAATAAGCCATCAGTAGTATCCATCAGTTGGGGATCAGCCGAAGTGAATTGGACACAGCAATCACTAACTAACTTTAACGAGGCATTTAAAGCTGCAGCAGTACTCGGCGTTACCATTTGTGTTGCGGCCGGCGACAGCGGATCGAGCGATAGTGTTACGGATGGCAAGGTTCATGTTGACTTCCCTGCTTCAAGCCCTTATGCATTAGGCTGCGGTGGCACCAGCCTGAAAGTTAATAGCAATAGCCAGGTAAGTTCAGAAACCGTTTGGCACGATGCTGACAATTCGGCAACTGGGGGTGGCGTAAGTAATGTTTTTGCGCTTCCTGATTATCAAACAAGCGCCAACGTTCCGGTATCGCTTGATACCAAATTTAAGGGGCGTGGTGTACCTGATGTTGCAGCCGATGCCGACCCAAATACAGGCTACAAGGTATTGGTTGACGGCCAAGAAATGGTGATAGGCGGCACAAGCGCGGTTGCTCCGTTAATGGCGGGATTAATAGCCCGTGTTAATCAGCAAAAAAAGAAATGGGCTGGCTTTATTAATCCAACTATCTATGCAAGCCCAACACTTTGTCGCGACATTACAGTTGGAGATAACAAAACTACTTCGGGGCATAAAGGCTATACCGCAGGACCTGGATGGGATGCCTGCACTGGTTTAGGCGTGCTCTCAAGATTTTAGATCGAACAAATAACCCGTTACAATCCGTTTTGTAGCGGGTTATTTACTGTACCTGCAAATAGTATCAGGCCGGTATTCATTTCTCTGATCACAAATATAAAAGGGTGATTGATAGTGATCTGATGTTCCATAACAGCCGTGGCTGTAACGGTAACCGATGTTGCCGCAGCAGCTTCAGTTCCGTCTTCATCCACCGCTACATAAGCCTTATGGTTAACCGCCGTTATTTTAAGATTACCACCGGCACTAATCCGGCTAAAATCGGCATCTTTTGTAAAAGCACTCCCCATACCAAGGGTGGTGAGTGCATTATTCAAACTAACAGAATAACTAAACTGGAATTTAGGCATCAAAACATCAACACTGGCCGGTAATAAATTGCTCATCCAGCTTTGCCATGCCGCGCCATCCAATGATGGGATAATATCATTAATGGTTTTTCCAGCTGCCGGCATTACAATAACCATGCTGAATTTACTGTTTGAATAGGGCAGTTCAAGCAAGGTGGCATTGTTACCGGCATAGGTTTTAACACTAATTGTACCGTGCATAAAATCAGCCTGAACCTGGCTGTTATCAGCAAGGTTAAAAGCCATTTTTTGTGTCTTTGCGGGGTCGAATTTATTTAACCAGGTGCTTTTAAAATAGATAGCATTGATCAGGTACATTACATCATCAGGGCCTATCTCATTAATGATCTTTGTTATTTTACCATTAGTTTGATTACCAACCCAGGTGTTTATTGTATTTAGCGAAGATGGATCGCTAAAATCAAGCGCTTGCATTTTTGCATGATAGAAGCTGCTATCGGTTTGTAAAAACTGCGGCAATACGCTAAACCCCTGCTTATACCATATAGAATTGGCAATCTTCAGCGTAGTATTTGGATCGAGTTTGGGTAAATCGGTTATTAGTTTGTTGTAGTAGCTGTTCACCTGGTCCTGGTTAAATCCGGTAAGGTTCATGGCTGTATTGATATCGGTCAGGGTTTGGCCACTGGCACCGTTACCGGTCATCCCCATAGCTAAACTCACACTTAAAGGCGACATAAATAAATTGCTGCCGTTAGTAGTTTCAGCCGCAACTGTTTTAAACAGGCTAAAAGTAAACGCATTATCCGCCACCGCATTTTGTTGCTCGGCAGCGGTAAGTACCAGGTTAATACCTGTATCAATGCCGGGCTTAATAACATTGTTTTTTTTGCAGGAAGTAAAAACAAACAATAAAAGGAGTAAGCTAAGCAGCGGATAAATGCGTTTCATAAATTCAGTTAAATAATCAATTTCACCTGGTTTGTATAGTTACGAAGTATGTGTCTCAAATGTTACAATCCCATCAAATAATTTGCACGCTTTCTATTTTCAATACTTAAATAAATCAATAACTTTACCCTATGCCCCGCTTATAACCCGTATTAAAAACCATTTTATCATCCATACCATGAGAAAAGCCAGCCTATCGCTTATTAGTCTGTTTATGTTATTTTCTGCTTCGCTGCTTGCACAATCCGGCAAAGTATACGATGATTTGAGCCTGAACAGTAAAATCCTTAAAAGTGAGCGCAAATACGCGGTTTATCTACCTCCTGACTATGAAACATCGGGCAGAAGTTACCCGGTTTTATACCTTCTGCATGGGTCTGGTGATGACCAAACAGGCTGGGTACAGTTTGGCGAGGTGCTTAATATAACGGACAAGGCTATCAGGGACGGCATCGCCACACCGATGATTATCATTATGCCGGATGCCAATACCGGTCGACGGGGTTATTTTAATGATGTAAAAGGCGATTGGAACTATGAGGATTTCTTTTTTAAGGAACTGGTTCCTTATGTAGAAAAAAAGTACCGCATCAAAAGCGATAAACGATTCCGCGCAGTGGCCGGTTTATCCATGGGTGGCGGCGGTAGTTTTATTTATGCCCTGCACCATCCAGAAATGTTTTCATCGGCCTGCCCTTTAAGCGCCGCTACAGGGCCGGCAACCATAGATGATGCCCGCAAACAATTAACCAGGGACAATCCCAATTTAGCAGATTCAACTATTACCAATTATTATAACAGCCACAGCGTACTGGCGTTGGTCAACAATATGCCCGATGCCCAAAAGAAAGCGGTGAGATGGTATATTGATGATGGGGATGATGACTTTTTATATGAAGGCAATTGCCTGGTGCACATCGCTATGCGAAAAAAAGAGATCCCGCATGAGTTTCGCATCCGTGATGGCGGCCATACGTGGACCTACTGGCGGGCTTCGTTACCAAATGTGCTGGAATTTATATCACAGGGGTTCCATCAGTATTAAAAATAAACAAAGGGTAATTAGTATATAATTCTCTAACCAAAAAATTAAAACTATGCAACGTCGTAATTTCCTGTTAAACACTGCTGTAGCAGCAGGCGCATTCACTCTTCTGGGTAAAAAAAGTTTTGCTTCCTGGATAGATGACCCCTACCAATTTAAACCTTTGCGTAACAATGTGGGAATGTTTGCCGAAAAAGGGGGCACCATTGCATGGCTGGTTAACAAAGAAGGTATTGTAGTGGTGGATGCCGAATTTCCTGAGCAAGCCAACCACGTAATAGCCGAATTAAAAAAACAATCTGATAAACCTTTTCAATGGCTCATAAACACCCATCATCATGGTGACCATACCAGTGGCAATATCTCTTTTAAGGGCCTGGTAAAAAATGTAGCCGCTCACGCCAATTCATTGACGAACCAAAGAAATTCCGCGATAGCGCAAAAGAAGGAAGATCAGCAGCTATATCCTGATGTTACCTATACCGACACATGGAGAATAAAAGTGGGCGACGAAAACATACAGGCTTATTACTTTGGTGCCGGCCATACCAATGGCGATAGCATGATTCATTTTGAACATGCCAATGTTGTGCACATGGGCGATTTGGTATTTAACCGTCGTTATCCATTTATAGACCGCAGCGCAGGGGCATCGGTGAAAAACTGGCCCGTAGCACTTGAGATGGCACAAAAGAAATTCGACAAGGATACTATTTTCGTATTTGGCCATGCTTTTGACCCGCTAAAAGTGACCGGCAACATGGAGGACATTAAAGCCATGCAAAACTTTATGGTAAAGCTGGCCGATTTTGTGCAAAGTGGCATTAAAGCCGGTAAAACAAAAGAGGAAATATTGCAAGCTAAATCTATACCCGGCGTAACCGATTGGCAGGGTGATGGTATAGACCGGGGCTTAACTGCTGCTTATGAAGAATTTAGTGTATAATTATAAGCACTAAAAAAGATATTTTATGAAGATATTATCTGTAATGCTATTGTTCTTTCTGCCTTTTTCTCAGCAGAAAGAACTTAATTCAACCACCCTGCTGCAAAAAATGTATGCCCGTTATCATAATAAATGGCACAGCAGTTTGAGCTTTAACCAGGTAACCGAAAGATATAAAAATGACAGCCTGGTAAAATCGGATAAATGGTTTGAGCGTATTGCTTACCCTGATCTGTTGAGAATAGATATTAATGGGCAAAATAGTGGCAACGGTATCATTTTCAGGCACGATTCTACCTATGTGTTTAACAACAATAAGATAACCAGGGCAATAAAAAATGAAAATGAACTGATATTCTTTTTAGGTGGATTATATTTCAGTCCTTTTGATGAGGTACTTGCCCATTTTAAGGCATTGAACTATGATCTTACTAAATTTCATGCTGATACATGGAAAGGTAAACCGGTATACGTTATAGGTGCCAACAAAGACGGCGAAAAAGTAAACCAATTGTGGATAGATCAGGACAAACTGGTACCGGTACGCTTTCTTAAATATGAGAACAACACCAGGGAAGAAGGACTTTTTGAAGACCAGATCCCATTAAAAGATGCATGGAGCGAAACTAAGTGCAGCTTTTACCTGAACGATCACTTATTGCAAGTGGAAAAATATAGTGAAGTGACTCCGGGTGGGCCATTAGACAAAAAGATTTTTGATCCAGGAATGATAGGGAAGTAAAATAAAAAAAGGGGTGTCACCCTGAGCCTGTCGAAGGGCGGAGCGATGGCCTTGCCTGCAGATGTTCCGACGGGCTATACATGACAAGTTATGTGCTGAGTGTCAGCTGAGTTATAAAATTCTGCAAATCCTAAAGGAGGAATGACATATCTTAGAAACATGTCATGGGTAGGTTCTCGAGGTATGGCGGGCAGGCCCCTACCGCACCGCTCTTCGACAAGCTCAGAGTGACACCCGCCTTTTATGTCATTTCCCCTTCAGAATCCAATGGATTTTATAACTTAGTATGACAGCGGACATTTAAAAGAAAAAGGGATGTCACTCTGAGCTTGTCGAAGAGCGGTGCGATGGCCTTGCCTGCATGTGAGGCTCAGCATAATACCCTTGGCTAAATACTATTTAAGAGATGAAACAGTATTTTGTTTATATATTGCTATGTAATGATTCTTCGTACTATACAGGTATAACTAATGATATTGAAAGGCGATTTCATGAACATCAAACTGGTGACGACACTAAATGCTATACCTATAAACGAAAGCCTCTTAAACTTGTATTTTATGAAAATTTTAATGACGTAAATCAGGCAATTGCATTTGAAAAACAAGTTAAAGGTTGGAGGAGAGTAAAAAAAGAAACTTTGATAAATGGTAATTGGAATTTGTTACCGGATTTGTCAAGAACAGCTAAGAATTAAAAAAGGGGTATCACCCGCCTTTTATGTCATTTTATAACTCAACAATAACAACGCATTGTAGATGATAAACTAAAAATATTATGCTTAAAAAGATCGCTTTAATTATTTGCCTTTTGCCTTCACTGGCATTTGCTCAAACCAGCCCTCTTATCATTCCATTATGGCCTAAGGGTGCCCCGGGGTTTGAAAAACTGAAGAATGTGCCAGAACAGGCCAAAGATTATTGGGTAAAAAATATTAATAACCCAACGCTCACGGTTTTTTTACCGCCAAAAGAAAAAGCTACCGGCGCGGCAGTGGTTGTTTGTCCGGGAGGTGGGCATAGGCTGCTTGTTTTTACCGCCGAGGGCATTGAGCCAGCCAAATTCCTGAGCGATTTGGGCGTAGCAGTTTTTGTACTGAAATACCGTTTGGGCCGTGATACCAATTCGCCATATAAAATTGAGGTAAACGCTAAAGAAGATGGATGCCGGGCCATGCGACTGGTACGCAATCGCGCGGCAGAATGGGGTATTGACACCAACCGCATTGGCATGATGGGATTTTCGGCTGGTGGAGAAGTGGTGGATATGGTAACTTTTGCGCCTAATTCCGCACATACAGATGCCATAGACAAGCAGAGCGCCAAACCAAACTTTATTATACAGATCTATCCAGGCCCTCTGTTTATTCCGGATGTTGTACCAGCTGACGCCCCGCCTGTGTTCCTGCTGGCCGCCAATGATGATGTATGCTGCTCGCCATCTGTAGTAAAATTACTGCAAGGGTACCGTGCGGCCAAAGTGCCGGTTGAGGCACATATTTTAGAAAGAGGCGATCACGGCTTTAATATGGGCAACCGATCTAAACTAAAATCAGTAAATACCTGGCCGCAGCTACTCGCAGACTGGCTATCGGATAATAATTATTTTAAACCCGTTACAGAAAGACCGAAGGTTATGCATTGATGTAAGTTTGAAATTACACTGATTTTAAGTTATCAGATCCCTACAAAAGTTTTATAACATCTTCCGTATTACCAATCTCGCCCATCCGTGGGAAGATGTATTTAATACTTTTTTCGTGCGCTTCTAAAAACATATCCGTCATAGCATCCAATGCGAAAGTAAGGTTATAACCTTTTTCGCTTGCTGACCTGGCCGTACCTTCAACGCCGATGCTGGTTGATACCCCTCCTATTACAATACCGGTAACATCTCTTTTCTTTAGTTCAGCATCAAGTGCTGTTTCATGAAAAGCGCTCCATGTATGTTTGGTAATAAATATATCATCGCGATGTGTTTCCAGATCCGGTGTAATATCAGCCCAATCCTCTTTTAGCGCTCCGCCAAAAGCCGGACTTGGCTCTTTCCGTGCTTTAGTCCATGCGGCACCGGCAGGATTAACATTTACAATTACAACAGGCAAGCCCGCTTTACGAAAAGCTTTGGCCAGTTCAT
>JAQBOK010000141.1 GCA_028288085.1 Mucilaginibacter sp. | reverse complement strand
CCTAAGCTGAAGGCAAAGAAAATATATGAGTACATGCAGCAGAAAACGCATTATATCAGCGTACAGGTAGGTATTGGGGGATATCAGCCATTCCTGGCATCAGATGTTGACAAATTGAATTATGGGGATTGCAAAGCTTTGGTTAACTATATGCAAGCGCTATTAAAAGCTGTAAATATCGACTCGTATTATTGCGTTGTTGAAGCAGGGAGTGATGATAAAGTAAGTTTACTGAGTGATTTTGCAAGCATGGATCAGGGTCATCATATAATTTTATGTATTCCGTTTAAAAATGATACTACCTGGGCAGAGTGCACCAACCAGCATTTACCTTTTGGCTATTTGGGAGATTTCACTGATGACCGCAACGTGCTGGCCTGTACACCCGAAGGCGGCAAATTGATGCACACGCCAAAATATACTACGGCTGAAAACCTGGAAAAACGTAAAGCCAGCTTTATTATTAACGAGGATGGCGAATTAAGTGGCAGTATGGAAACTCAATTTAAAGGCGTCAATTACGAAGATAGAGAATTGGAAATCAGAGAGTCGCCAATAGACAGGATTAAAGCTATTAAGAAAATTTACCCGATCAATAATTTGGAAATAGACAAACTGGAGTTGAAACAGGATAAAAGCCTGAACCCGGTAACCTTTGAAAACATAAAACTGTCTGCACATGAGTACGGATCTGTAAGCGATAAGAAATTTTACTTTTCCCTTAATTCTGTCGACCGCGTGGCCAAGCCGTTAAAACAGTTAAGGAACCGACTTAATCCTGTAAATATAACAAGGGGCTATACTGAAGAAGATGAAATAAGTTACACTCTGCCTAAAGGATATCACCTGGATGGAGAACCCTTAAAACTGCTCATTGACAAACCATTTGGCAATTTTACAGCAACCATGACCTTAAATGGAGATCAGCTAATTTATAAGCGCAAGTTTCAACTAAAGGATGGTTCTTACAGCAAGGATACGTACCAGGAATTGGTGGATTTTTACCAATCTGTTTATGACGCTGATGAGTATAATGTGGCGCTGGTTAAAAATTGATCAGCCAAAAATAATAATACCGAGTATGATCCCTATGATCATGATGACGTATAGTAGTATCTCGGTACTTGCGAAACGCTTATATTTCGTCCAGAAATCGTAACTTTCTTTTTTTTCAGACATGATGCAAAGCTACGGATTTAACCAAATCTTCTGTCTATGAATGTTAGTGACGAGAACGAAATAAAGAAAGAGTTCCAGTTAGAACGGCTAATATTTTTTAGCGATGCGGTATTCGCCATTATCATTACCATCATGATACTTGATGTAAGATTACCCGAGGCATTGGTACACCCTACCGAAGACGAATCAAAAAGCGCTTTATTACAAGTATTACCTAAGGTTTTACTCTATGCCATTAGCTTTAACGTTGTTGGCGGCTTCTGGATGAGGCATTTAAAAATATTTAGTTTTCTGAAAGATTATAATGCACAGTTACTGATAATCAACTTACTATTTCTATTCAGCGTATCGCTTTTCCCGTTTGCTTTGTCATTTTTTTTCACAAGTTCAAATATTACGCAATATACCTGGGGCATATATACTTACATCGGCATTATATATTTCGTTTATTTCACACAAACCCTTTTGATCCATTACTTAATCAGGAATAAAGAGGCTCTTTGCTTAAAAACTGACCAGATCGAAAACGCACTAATGTGGAAGATCAAGCGGTTAAGCTATTTTTTGATTCCTGTTTATCTTATTATTATAACCGGTGCGAGCTATTTTCAAATAAATAAATATTTTGTCTTCGGTGTGCTGTTGCTTTACGGAATAATGATCAGAATATTGAAAAAGAGATGGTACCCGGATTACAGGGATGAGAGGATCACATTCTTTTCATTCTTCAAAAAGGCCAGGGTCATAAAAAGCGCCGTCAGAAAGGCGCATAAATAAACTAAATTATTTACCAGGTGTTGAGGTAGTATCCTCCACAGCTACAACGGAGCCACCCCTCGAGAAATATTTATAGGTATAAGGATCACGTAATTTAATTATCATTACACCTTTGGACGAACTTGCATGCACGTAATAACCATTTTGAAGATAAATGCCTACATGGCTGAATTTTTTACCGTCATAATCAAAAAACACCAGATCGCCTTCGAGTAATTCCTCTTCATATTTTCGCTTGATAATGGTTACCTGCTGGCTGGTTATCCTCGGTATAGATATATTATAAACCTGCTGCTCCAGTAAAAAAGCCAACCCAGAACAATCGATGCCATCTTTATCTAATCCACCGAATTTATAAGGAGTGCCCATCCATTGATCAATAAAAGCATATAAGCGGCCATTTTGTATGGATTCTACGTCTACGCCCATTATAGCTGAATATTTTTCGGCAATGGATGGTTGCGGCTGCACTATCTCGCCTGGGTGGCCTTTCATTATGGCCCGCTTCGAGTGGCAAGACGAAAGAATGACAACCGCAGCAAATAAGAGTAACAGGTAATACCTTTTATTAATGATTTAAAAATAGAGCTAATGCTTTAAGCTGAAGGGGGATGTTTTTAACTTATCAACACAGTTATTCTGTTGTTTTCTGTTTCGAATTAATTTCATTTACCATTTTCCATGTTAAAAAGCTCAGCAATAGCAAAACAACTATAATGGCTATCCACAGTAATAATGTAAAGTTATGCTTAACCACAGGCTGCGAAATTTTATAAGCAGGGCTTATTTCAACAACGGAATGGCTGATGATAGGAAATTCTGATAATGGACTGGAATGAAGGAAACTTAAGTCGTAACTTACTTCATTGGCGCTCGTATCACCGGTAAGAAGATAATAACTATGGTTTTTTTCGAGATAGCTTACTACAAATTCTTTTTGTTGTAAGGCAGTAATTCCACTAATGACTAAGGGATTATCATCGCCATTCATTATATCTATCCGAAGCTTATTAGTTTTTGCATAAACCGGTAAGTATCCTTGTCCAGATGAAGAGATACTGTCGTCATACAACTTTTCTTCTGCTTTATTTCCTACATCGTAAACACTAATATGCCTATTATAGTATTTGGGCGAAGCAATATTGAGATGTAGCTCATTAACCACATACTTGTCTCCAATATCTGCAAAGTAACTTGTTTGCTTATTATGATTCTTACTGCTAAGCTTTACTGGTGGCAATAATGCAAACTCGGTTTTCCCAATCTCATCCGATACATATATTCCTGATTTAACAATTTTGATAAGGTCCTTATTCTTATTGGTGATCTGTATTCTTAAATAGCGATAATTACTTGTAGGGAAGTTTAGCATTTGCTCATATTCAGGATTACTTTCAGAACCGGCATCCTGCAATTGGATATCTTCCTTTATCGCAAACCAGTGTTGAAGGTTGTCACTTCCCGAAATGTTTACCAAACGGGCTACATCGGTGTTTTTTAATTTCAGCCATAATTGGCTTATGTTGAACTTGCTTTTATTTTCGGCGATATAGATAGTAGTCGAATCAGTATATACTTTTTGTTTCACTTCAGGGAAACCAATAAAGGTTGGCTTGACCTTCTCTAATGGATTATTGACAACAGCATAAGCTATAAATTTTCCAGTTTCATCCACAACACGGATATCATACAATTCTTTATTCTTGCTTTTGGACACAAAACCTGGCTGAAGCTCAATTTTATAAACACCGCTTGAATCGATCTTTTGAATTGCCGACCGATATTTATAGGTTCCCTGTGCCGAAACGACCAGACTCTTTAAAATAAATATGAACAATATTGAACAAACGATCTTAACTTTTCGATTTATCCTCATCATCGGCAACAATTTTTTTAACTTTTTGATACATAAATGAGATGATCAGCAATAATACCCCAAGGCAAAAGAAAGCGGCTATTTTTCCGGCAGCAGGTATGTTCTCAATGTCGAATACGAAAAGTTTAACCAGCGTTATACTAAATAAAGTTAATGAGATGATACGCAGCACTCTTGTTTTATAACGCATACCCAACCACATTAATGCAAATGAAGATATTCCCCACAACACAGGTAACCCTGTTTTGATGTAGATGGTTTCTATGTTATCTAAGGTGTTACCATGTGAATAAAAGAGCAGATTGCTCAATAGGCACACTTCAAGACTAAAAAACAATATGATCGCTGCGGATAATGCCCAGCTAACCGGTTTAATATATTCCTGCATATTAGTCCTGCAAATAATAATAAGCTGGTAAAAGATCAGCAGTATAAATACTGTGCCTATCCAATGAGCCATAAAATGGCCTGATCCTAATTTATCATCAACCAGCGAAGAATATTGTAACTCAAAAAATTCCGGACTCAACATCAGGTATACCAAAATAGTAACCGAAAATGCACCTGCCAACACCGGCCAATTGAGTTTAAAGGCTGATATCTTACCCGCTACCATACAAAAAATATATACAAATACCGGCAAATACAGCATCAGATACAGCACATTTAAAGATGTACCGGGATAGCGATTCAAAAACTGGTGATTGATCTCCAACAAGCCGCTCGCAAACAACGTAGCCGTAGCAAAGTATTTGTAAATATCAGGAGCAAAAAAGATCTCGTTTTCGTCTGGCTGGCTTGCCAGGATATAAAGTAACCAGCTGCAAATGGCCGAAAAGACGGTAGTGATAAATCCTTTATTAACTATTATGGCGAACGTTACATTATAAGAGATATACATATTAGACCAATCCATTATTAAACTCGCAAGCATACACACCCATATAATAAGCGAGGCCCACTGTATTATTTTGATGCCTGATTTTTGAAAGAGCCAAAACAATAAAATACTTTCTGCTGACCAGAATAAAGTAATAAAATGACCATGTAACTGGATGGGGGCTGTTAAGGAAATAAAAGTGAGTGTAATGCCTATGAGCAGGTAAAGTATATTGATCTCAGCTCTTTTGGTTCTGAATAGCACGAAGGAGAACAATAGATTAATGGCTCCAATGCTTGCGGCGAACAATCCCCTGTACTGTTCAGCGTGCATCATGGTCAGCAAATACAAACCCATACTGAAGTAAAAGGCAGCGTTACTAAGCAATATGGTAAAATCAGAGGCAATGAATTTTTTATTCTCCCTGATATTATATGCAATATTGATAAAGAAAAATATCAGATATAAAATGCTGATGTATATAAAACTAATGAGATAGGCTCCAGTGGGCAAGGTATAAATGATGCCTGCAAGCACCAACACTGTTAAAGCAAATGAAGTAATGTTAAGGATGCGCCATGATTTATTATATGCAATGATCAATAAACCCGCATTTAAAATAATGAGGTAAATAAAAAGTGCATTGTAATTTGCGGTGCCACTGCTTACTATAAACGGGCTCGAAAACCCACCAATAAGCGCGATCACAGCCAGTTCCTGTTTATCATAAAGCAAGGATAATACAACAGCATAGCAGGTGATCGCAATTAATATAATGAAGGATGTGGTTTGACTAAACAGATGAAACTGGTGATATGCCAGTGTTATGGTAAAGTAAAAAATCGCGAAACCACCTCCTACCAATACCGAACTGAAGGCCTTATATGAATTACGCAAGCGGTGCGCTATGCCAATCAAAATGCCACCGCATAATATACCGATGCCTACCCGCCCTGCCGGCCCTACCCAATTGTTATCAATAGCGTATTTAACAAAAAAGCCGATAGCTAGCACCAGTATGGCTATACCAATCTTATTGACCAGGTTTTCGCCGATAAATTTTTCAAGGTCAGGGTGCTTTTCAAAAAAAGACAATTCCGGTTCCTGGGGTGTATATTGCGGGGTATATGTTTTTATCGGGGCCTTTCGCAGTTCAGATAAAGGATCTGTAATCACTTCTCCGTGATGTTCAATAATTCCAGGTTCGAAAGATTCTGGTGTTAAAGGCTTGCCGGGCACCAGTTCCGGCCTAACTTCCGGCACTACGACCGGTTTCTTTTCTTCACTAATTGCGGGTTTTGGAAGTTCAACAACGGGTTTAGCTTCTGCCAACTTTTTAATTACTTTCTGTAAATCAAAAATCAGGAATTGAAGGTCATCGATCTTTTTGCCCAAGTTGTTTTGATTGACAACCAATATGATGATGATAAGAATAAATAAGCCGATATAAAGGGTATCCATGGTGATAGGTTTCGAATACTAAGGTAGCAGAATAATTATTAATACCTATTCCCTAACACCAAAAATCGGCCTTACAGACTATCCTTTTATCACCCTTTGTATCTCATCCAGCTTCATTAAGGCCTCCACAGGAGTCAAGGCATTCACATCAAGATTGTTCAGGGTATCGCGTATTCTCACCAGCACGGGATCGTCAATACTAAACATTTGCATTTGCACAGCTTGTTTCTGCACCTTTCGGATACTTTCCTTAATGTGCTCTCCTCCGGTGCGTTCAGCCTCCAGTTTCTTTAATATCTCGTTAGCGCGTGATAATACCTTTTGCGGCATACCAGCCAGTTTGGCCACATGTATACCAAAACTATGCTCGCTGCCTCCCGGAACCAGCTTACGCAGAAAAATGATCTGATGGCCTACTTCTTTAACTGTTACATTAAAGTTTTTGATCCGTGGATGAGTATTGTTTAGTTCATTCAGCTCATGATAATGGGTTGCAAACAAGGTTTTGGCCCTTGCCGTTGGGTGGTTATGCAGATATTCGGCAATGGCCCAGGCAATGGATATACCATCGTATGTGGAGGTACCACGACCGATCTCGTCCAGCAGGATCAGGCTCCTATCAGAAAGGTTGTTAAGTATGCTTGCCGTTTCGTTCATTTCTACCATAAAGGTTGATTCGCCCGACGATAAATTGTCAGATGCCCCTACCCTGGTAAATATCTTATCAACTAAACCTATGTAAGCTGCCTTGGCAGGCACAAAACATCCCATTTGCGCCATCAGCACAATAAGACCTGTTTGTCTTAACAGCGCAGACTTACCTGCCATGTTAGGCCCGGTAATAATAATGATCTGTTGAGATTCGCTATCAAGGAAAACATCATTGGTAATGTACTCTTCGCCCAGCGGCAGGTTCTTTTCTATCACCGGATGCCGGCCACCTTTGATATCGATGATACGGCTCTCATTAATTTCTGGCTTAACGTAATAGTTTTTGATGGATATGGTGGCGAAATTAAGAAGCACATCCAGCCGTGCAATTAGTTGAGCATTAAGCTGTATGGGTTTAATATATTCCATAAGGGAATACAACAGATCATTATAAAGCCGTGTCTCCAGTGCTAAAATCTTTTCTTCGGCACCTAATATCTGCTCTTCATATTCTTTGAGTTCAGGGGTAATATATCTCTCGGCGTTTACCAGTGTCTGTTTGCGTATCCAGTCGGCAGGCACTTTATCGCGGTGCGAATGGGTAACTTCAAGGTAATAACCAAATACATTATTAAAGGCTACCTTAAGCGATGGTATACCTGTTTGCTCCGCCTCGCGTTTCTGTATTTCTAACAGATAGCCTTTACCACCAAAAGCAATCTTCCGCAACCTGTCCAATTCCTCATTTATGCCAGAATTGATCACCGAACCTTTCACCAGCATCACCGGTGGCTCGGGGTTAAGCTCGCGGGCTATCTTTTCGCTCATGAGCGAACATGGGTTCAACTGTTCGCCAATGGCTTTTAAGGGTTGATTGTCGGCCTCCTCACATTGCTTTTTAATAATTTCAATAGCCTTAAGCGCCTTTTTTAATTGGCAAATCTCGCGAGGATTAGCTTTTTGCAGGCCGATCTTGGAGATCAATCTTTCCAGATCCCCTATCTGGCGAATATTTTGTTTTAATTCTTCACGAAGCTCTTCCTGATTAACCAGGTATTCCACTACACCCAACCGGTCGTTGATCGGCTTTATTTCCTTTAATGGCATTACTATCCACCTGCGCAGTAATCGCGCGCCCATGGGCGAACAGGTTTGATCTAACACTTCAACCAGCGTATGGGCGTTTTCGTTGGATGAACCAACAAGTTCCAAATTTCTAACACTGTAACGGTCAAGCCACAAGTAGCGGTCTTCCTCAATACGGCTAATTGCCGATATATGCTGCAGGTTACGATGTTCCGTCTCATTCAGGTAATGCAACGCAACGCCTGCGGCTATAATCCCCAGGCTTAGCTTATCAATACCAAAACCTTTAAGCGATTTCACCCCAAAGTGTTTCAGCAGTGTTTCCTCTGCGTAATCACTGGCATAGGGCCATTCGTCAAGCGTGTAGGTATAAAAGCGGTCGCCATAATAATTTTTAAATTCATGATGACGGCTTTTAGGATATATTACTTCGCTCGGGCTGAAACTTTGCAGCAGTTTATCAATATAAGCGATGCTGCCCTGTGCAGTCAAAAACTCACCTGTCGAAATATCTATTAAGGCAATACCTATACTATTCTTTTCAAAATATAATGAGGCCAGGTAATTATTGCTCTTTTGCTGCAGGATGCTGTCATTAACCGCCACACCAGGGGTAACCAGTTCGGTAACGCCACGCTTTACAATGGTTTTAGTAGTCTTGGGATCTTCCAGTTGATCACAAATAGCAACCCGCTGTCCGGCCCTTACTAACTTGGGCAAGTAGGTATCCAATGAATGATGAGGAAAACCAGCCAATTCTATATGCGTAGCCGCGCCATTTGCGCGCCGGGTAAGCACAATACCCAGTATACCTGCGGCCTTAATGGCGTCTTCACCAAAGGTTTCGTAAAAATCACCAACCCTGAACAATAATAAAGCACCTGGATATTTTCCTTTGATCTGGTTATATTGCTGCATCAACGGCGTTTCCTTGCCGGTCTCTTTTGCCAATGTTTGTCCTTTTAATAAACGGCTAATTTACTGCATTGGGCATAGAGTAAGGAGATTGTTGAAAATTTAGGCAAATGTGGATTGCTTAACAAAAAATATTGGAGCGCCCGGGCATCTGGTGCTTGTAAATTAATACCGGTTTTTATATAAAAAAAAGGCCCCGACTAATCGGAGCCTAATCAAACTAAACCAACAACTTATTATGAAAACAATTTTTAACAGCACTTAGAAACAGGTTGTTACCATTCCCAAAGCTATATATCTTCCGGGGCCTTAAGTCTCCCAAACCACAAATCAATCTCTCAGACCCTCGGCGCCCGGATAAATTATTTAACAGCTATTTCTCTTGATTGAAATTTAGCTTCTTCTTTTTTAGCAACGCTTAAACTTAACACTCCATCATTATATTGGGCGTCAATTTTTGCATAGTCAACATATTCAGGTAAGGTAAACGACCTTACAAATGAATTATAGCTATATTCGCGTTTGCTATATTTCTTACCTTCGTCAACGTTTTCAGTCTTCTTTTCAGCAGAAACGCTTAATACATTTTTGTCAAGACTTATCTTAAAGTCTTCCTTTTTTAAGCCGGGAACCGCTAATTCGATTTGAAATTCGTTTTCCGTTTCGGCTATATTAACCGCAGGTATTTTGTTTATAAACCTGTCGTTTAAGCGTGAATCGTTGATCAGTGAATCAAACACATCAGTGAACCATGGGTTTACTGCATTTTTTTGTCCGTTATTAAATTTTACAAGTGTCATTTTTGTATTCTTTAGAGGTTATCTTTTGTTACTTTTATTAACTTCGTCGATGATATATCAACTGTTATACCAACGGTTATAATTCAATATTTACAGACAATATGTCTGTAAATTATTTTTAACACAGACATACTGGCACAAATGAGCGAAAATTTAGCAGATTATAAATTCAAAACCCCTATTCCCATCCGTTTTTCGGATCTGGATTTTTATGGTCACGTGAATAATGCAGTCTATTTAACTTACTTTGAGATAGCACGGTCAAACTATTGGCGCGATGTAGTGAAATGGGACTGGAACAACAACGGCATCATCCTGGCGAGATCAGAGGTTAATTACTTAAAGCCCATTACACGGAACGATGAAATAGCCTGTTATGTACGCACTACGCGTATTGGCAATAGCAGCTTTGATGTGATGCATGTGTTAGTTAAACTTACTGCCGATGGTGAAGATATATGTACCACAGGTAAAACTGTGTGCATTAGTTATGATTACAGTGCCAATAAATCAGTTAAAATACCTGCCGGACAGCGTGCAAGAATGATAGAATATGACGAGCCGGGGCTGATATTAAATTAAGTGTGCAGATGATGGCTGTTTCATTTCATAAAGTCCCTCTCTACAGGAACGAGATTTAAGGTGGGACTTAAAAAGCTTTTATTTCGGGCATAACTAAAAGCTTTTCGTCCATTTTGGCGATGTGCTTTTTATGTCCTGTTACAAAGATGGATGCCTGCATACAGCCGTCTTTCTTGGTGACTAATCTTCGTTGCGTTTTAAGATGATGTTTATGAATAATATCCTCTATCACCAGCAAGTCATCGTAATTTGTACTGTTGAATACAAGAACTAACAGCTTTTCATGATGTATCTTATCCAGATAATTCTCAAAAATGTGGAACAGCAATAATACCAGTAGCGTACATACGGTTGATACCATGGCCAACATATAGTTTCCAGATCCATTGGCCATACCGATTGCTGCAGCTACCCATATTACCGCGGCTGTTGTAAGTCCGTTAACAGAAATATTATCCTTAAATATAACCCCTGCACCAATAAACCCCACACCGGTTACCAAATTGATATTAACTCCCTGCCCTGCACGTTGAGAGATCATGGTAAAAATGGTTGATCCCAGGCAAATGAGTATGATGGTACGAAAACCGGCTGTTTTATTTTTATACTGGCGTTCAAAACCAAGCAGGGCTCCGCATAAAATAGCTATACCTACTTTTATAAGATCACTTGGAGCGATGTTAAACTCTAAAGGCATTTGATTTTGTTTATCTACTGAATTTGTGTTGTTAGAATTTACAGTTAAAATATTTTTCCTGGATTTAGTATCCCGTTTTTATCAAAAACGCTTTTGATTCCCCGCCACAGTTCAAAATGTGTATTTGAATATTTTATGGGCATAAATTCCTTTTGAACAAGGCCAATACCATGTTCTCCCGACAATGTGCCACCTAAAGATACGGTTAACTCAAATATTTCACGTATGCCATCTTTTAATTTGCTGTTCCAGTCCTCATCGCTCATAGCCGCTTTGATTATATTTACGTGCAGGTTCCCGTCACCGGCATGGCCATAACAAACAGATTCAAAGCCATATCGTTCACCAATTTCCTTTATACCATTTATCAATTGCGGCAATTTAGCACGCGGCACTACTGTATCTTCTTCCTTATAAACGGAGTTTGATTTA
>JAQBOK010000036.1 GCA_028288085.1 Mucilaginibacter sp. | reverse complement strand
GCTGGTTCTTACTTTGCTATAAGGTCAATATGGTACGCCTGTATCAATGCCGGGTTCTCTGGAGTAAGCGTAAAACTCACTTTTACATTGGCCTGTTCACCATGCACAATAAAATATCCCCTTAACTGGTTTTCTGGAACTACATCACCTGTAAGGATTGTTTTTCCAGCTTTGGCAAATATTGCAGTTGCTTCGGCCTTTAGCTTCTCAGGGAAATAATCCATAAAAAAATTACTCGCAAAAATGCCGCTTGTCTGTGCATTGCTCCAATAGGGCAATAGTTTCATAAGTTCATTTCTCCGTTGTGTTAATATATCTGAAGGTGGTAATTGGCGTGGTTTTACACCCGAAAGCCTCAATAAAGTGTCGGCCACCTGGTTATTAACGCTTCCGGCATTGGCATAAGTTAAATTTGCGAACGAGATCACACCAACACCAAATTCCGGGTAGATGGTCCATTCACTGCCAAAACCGGGAAGGCCGCCTGTATGACCTACAGCTGTAGTAGCATCAATATATTTTCTCCAGCGCAATCCATAGCAATAAGCTGATACAAAAGGGTAAGATCTTCCCGTTGCTGTTTTAGCGCTCGCATTAAAACCATTTACATCCCAGGGATATTGCATTTCACGGATGGAACTCCTTTTAACCGGGCCTGTTTCATTATCATCCCGTGGCGGCCAGGCCGATAAATGCAATGCCACATATTTACTAAAGTCTTCAATTGTGGTGATCATTCCGCCCATAGCCCCATAGGAGCCATCGTGTAACAGAGGTTGCTCCACCCATTGGCTATCTATCCAGCGGTAACCGTGTGCAAGTAATTCTTTAGGTACAATAGTATACTCCCAATAGGTGTGGGTCATGCCTAAAGGCCTTAATATATTTTCTGTTATATACTCCTCATAACTTTTCCCCGATACTTTTTTGATGATATAACCCAAAGTGGCAAACCCCAAGTTACTATATTCATATCCAAGGCCGGGATCATTTGAGAACGACACTCCTTTTTTATAAATATCCAGCAATTCCTGGTCTGTATTGGCCAGTTGCCTGTCTCCCCAGGGGTTATCTTCCGGGTATCCTGCCGAATGGGTAAGCAGGTTACGGATTGTAACAGGTGAGGCGTCTTTGGTCAGGTATTTCAATCCCTTCATTTCGGGGATATACAGAAATGCCGGATCATCAAGTTTCAGTTTTCCTTCATCCCGCAGCTTTAATATCGCCATAGCGGTAAAACTCTTGCTCATGGAAGCAATACGAAATGCCGATTTACTACTGGCCTCGGTCTTGTCCTTTAAGTCGGTGTAGCCAACGCTTCCGGTATGTACCAGCGTACCATCAACCACAATTCCATAAACTAATCCAGGGAAATGATTTTGTTCCGCATAGTCCTTATATATCTTATCGATTACCGGAAAAGTCGCTTCGATCTTTTTCAACCTATCAGGATCAGAAAAAACAGGCGGTTTGGAGGCTTGAGCGAATATTAATACGGAATAAAAAGAAAAGCAAACAAGGCTGATCACATTTTTGAACTTCTGGAAGTGTATCATTGCTGAAATATATGGTTGATACATATTTACTAAAAAACAGCAATCAATCAAAAAACTATTTCAAACGCTAAACTTAAATCCGGTAAATTTCCTTGTTATCTATTCTTCTAAAGGCAGGTCAAAATAAAAAGTTGAGCCTTTGCCAAACTCACTTTCTACGCCAATTTTACCATTGTGGGTATTAATGATCTCAGATGATATATAAAGTCCCATCCCTAAACCACTGGTCATGCTCTTTTTATCCTCAACCCGGTAAAAGCGTTCAAATATCTTATATTTTTGCTCGTCGGAGAGCCCTATGCCCAAATCTGACACAGATACTCTCACCCAGTTTTCGTATGCTGAGGTCTTTATAATAACTTTCTTATCGGCTTTTGAATATTTTACCGCATTATTTATAAGGTTCATTAATACCTGTTCCAGGCGTTCAGCGTTACCTTTTATCATAAATTCGGTTACATTATCAACCTCAAAATCAAAAGCATGGTACATGTGAACAGCATTTTCAACACAAGAATTCACTATGTCTTTTAAATTAACTGTATTTATATTATAATTTAAACGGCCTGCTTTTATCTTACTTACATCCAGCAGATCGTCTACCAGATATTGCAGTTTATTAATGGCTATGTTTGCCTTGCCAAGGTATTGTTTTACTGATACCGGCAATTCATCATTCTTATTCATACTCATAAGCTGCAAATAACCTTTCAAACTGGTTAAGGGTGTTTTTAACTCGTGGCTGGCAACTCCTATAAATTCGTCCTTACGCTCCAGCTCTCTTTTTTGGTCTTCAATATCCGTTGCTGTCCCAACCCAAAAAATAATTTCCCCATTGTCATTTCTTAGCGGCATTGCCCTGTTCAGATGCCAGCGATAAGAGCCATCCCTTCCTCTTTTATAACGGTTTTCTGTTTCAAATATCTGTCCTGTTTGTAATGATTTTACATATTTGGCAATGGTTTCTTCTATATCATCCGGGTGCACAACAGACCGCCAACCCCATCCTTTAGTTTCCTCATAACTAAGACCGGTATATTCATACCAACGTTGATTAAAATAATTAATATCCCCGTTAGATAGGTTGGTCCATGTCATCTGCGTAATATGATCAGAAAGTATTTTAAAATGCTCCCTGCTTATTAAAAGAGCTTTGGTGCGCTCACGGATTGTTACCTCCAGCTCGTCATTTTGTTGTACAGTTAAGTTTTGGGCTGCCTTAAGCTTTTCATTTTCCAGTATCAGCTGCCTCTGGCTTTCCTTTTGTACGGTTAGATCGGTAATTATAAGACTAAGCGAAGCATCTCCGTTCATTTCAATTGAAGAGCACGAGAACTGGCAACGGGTTATTTTATCATATTTGCCCTTGATAGATAACTCTTCTTTACAATCACTTTTCCAGCCGGTTTTGATAATCCGCTGATATTCCTGTTTTGATTCGTTAGCTATGAATGTTTCGAAAGGTGCTCCGATCACTTTTTCCAGCGGAAACTTAACCATATCAGCAAACTGCAAATTACTGTACAATATGAAACCTTCCTTATTAATTGTAACTGCACCCTCGCCCATCCTTTCAATGAAAACACGGTAGATATCGTCAGCATTTTTTAAAGTATAAAGTTGATGACCATTGCCATTTTTAACTACAAGCGCGTCAATATGGCCGGTGCGAATAGCTTCAAGTGTTCCACGGGCTTCTTCTAATTGTCTTTCCAACACCTCGTTTTCGGTCAATAATTGTTCGTACGACTTCGTTTTTTCCATTACAAATTCATAGGATTTATTCCAATGCATTTAAGCACCCTATTTTTGTTTGACATGTCCCCTATCAACCTTATTTGGCCACCGTGCGATTTTTTAATCAATAATGGAAAAGCCATAATTTGTTCAAATGCTACTTTTTCAGGCTGTTGATAAATATCAATGATCTCTAGCTCGTAATTGTTTTTCAAATACGTTTCGCAAATAGTTTTCAGATTTGTTATGGCACGGATTGAGTTGGGTGAAGCCCCGGAAACAAACAAACGCAAGGCATAAACTTGCTGTTCATTGGCATTAAACACAAGGCTATTATTTTGCTCGGCCATTATATATAAATGATTATGCTGTGATAATGTTTAATGATACTAACACTTTTTTTATCAAATAGGGCATTTGCTATATTACATATATATTTTAGGATTTTGCTGTTCTTTTAGCAAACTTTTTTCCCATTTCCACAGACTTATTATTTGAAACATTAATCTATATCATATGTTTATTAACTATAAGTAAATAGCGCATGGAAACTTTACGGCATGCAGAGCACCAAATCTCTGCTTTAAACGATTTAATAAGGATAAATAACGATAGGATAACAGGATATAAAAAACGTATGGATATAATGCTGGATAATGATCTGGAAGATTTGTTTTTCCAGTTTATTTATCAAAGCAAGCAAAATGTCGATGAGCTGACTAAATATATTTACTTACTGGGCGGCAAACCAGCTGATAGAAAATCATTATCAGGTAAGTTCTATCATGCCTGGATGGATTTTACATCAACAGTTGTTGAACAATGCAGGCAGACTTTACTTGACTATTGCGAATACAGTGAGGACGTAGCTAAAAGCGCTTATAATAAAGTATTGAATGACAAAGAGCTATTATGGGAGGATAAAAAAGTGAACCATTTACTTAACCGGCAGCTTGCTGATCTGAAAATGTCACACAAACTGATTAAAACACTTCGTGATGAATCCGCCGCTGCTGCTTAATATTTGTAATTAAAGTTTTAATACGGCTGATTATAAAAACATATCCCAAGTAAAAAAGTATAACCAAAAGAGGCTTTCCCTTTTTTGATTGAAACTGCTACCTTAACCCATTTATCGCCATAATGATTTTTAATTCCGCTGCTAACCTGCCTGAAAACTTATTTCAGGTTCTTTTTGAAAAATCTCCTGGCTCTTTATTAATAAAAGCCGATGAGCCTCGTTTTACCATATTAGCGGCAAGCGATTCCTACTTAAAGATTACGTCGGTATCGCGGGAAGAGGTATTGGGTAGAGGTTTTTTTGAGGTATTTCCTGATAATAACGATGACCCTAAAGATGGTACGACTGCCAGAAAAGTATTTACAAAAGTTATTGAAACACGCGAAAAATTGGATGTACCTGTTTACAGGTATGATTCTATTGAAGCGGGTACAAATAAGAGCCAGCCACATTATTGGTCATGCTCCAATATTCCTATTTTTGATAATGATAACAATGTAGCTTATATTTTAAACACTATAGTTGATATTACAGGTGAAGTAAAAGCAAAGGAAGCAGCCATTGAAAGCGAAAAACGCTTACTCCTCGCTGCCGAAGCTACGGGCCTTGCCATCTGGGATCTTGATATTCAGGAATTAGATTTCACCTACTCGCCCCAGCTAATTGAACTTTTTGGCTACACCCCCAATAACAATATTACATTGAACAATATACGCAATCAGGTGCATCCGGACGACATGCAAAACATTGTGTTAAGGGCTTATCATGAAGCACTTGAAACGGGCAAATACGCTTACGAGGTTCGCATTTTTTGGCCTGATAATTCACTTCATTGGATACGCACAATGGGAATAGTACTTTTCAATGAAAAAAACGAACCTGCCAGGATGTTGGGTACCATAGTTGACATAACTGAAAGCAAAAGGGATGAGATCAGAAAAAATGATTTTATAGCTATGGCAAGCCATGAGCTTAAAACGCCGCTTACATCCTTAAAAGCTTACATACAACTGCTTGATGCTAAATTAGCAGGATCGACAAATCCTTTTATACATACTGCGCTTTTAAAATCAGGAAACCAGGTAAATAAAATGACAGCGCTTATACATAGTTTTCTTGATCTTTCGAAACTGGAGCCGGGTAAACTTCAGCTTAAAAGACAACACTTTGATATCAATAAACTAATTGAAGAAGCCATTGCGGAAAGACTCATCATAACTAATACTCATATTATCCACTTTCACCCATTAGAAGTGCTCACAGTGAATGCTGACAGGGGAAAGATTGGCCAGGTGATTAGCAATTTCATCAGCAATGCAATAAAGTATTCGCGTAAGGGCAGTATTGTAACACTGCGCAGTGAGGTAGTGGATGACAACATATGTGTATCCGTTACCGATGATGGGATAGGCATAAAATTAAAGGACCACGAAAAGATATTCCATCGTTTTTTTCGTGCAGAAGATGACGATATGAAAAATATTTCCGGCTTTGGTATAGGCCTTTACCTATCCAGCGAGATAATACAAAGCCATAAGGGGAAAATATGGGTAAAAAGCGCCGAGGGTAAGGGATCAACCTTTTACTTTAGTTTACCTTTAACCGTTTAAGCACTACAAGTTCATAAAATAGCGGGTAAAATCAGTAAAATTGTCAAACCGGATATCATGGTCGTCAGTTGCGCCAAAGCCATAACTCACAAAAACAAAGGGGATACCCGCTAACCGGCTCTGCTCCCCATCGCCTTCAGTATCACCCACGTAAACCGGGCTTTTTAGGCCATGGCGATCTATCAACTGTTTAATATTGTGATGTTTAGGCATATAATTGGTGCCATATGCTATTTCATCAATAATATGATCATCAATCCCGGCCCAGTCTATAAATAGCCTGATAATCCCTTTGGCACAGTTACTTACAATAAAAAGCTGATATTTCGTTGCCAATTGCTTAAGGCCGTCTTCAACACCATCGTATAAAATTCCGCCATTTTTCGGTAGCAACTCTTTCCTTATTTCATTCACCCGCGTATAAATGCTTTGGCGCGTCTTTTCATCATATTCCGGCATAATCGCCTCCAGCACTTTTTTACCCTCCCAGCCAACCATTTTTGCCAGTTCATCTCGTGACATTGTTTTATCAATATTTAGTTCCTTAAAAACAATATTCCATGATCCTGCATAAGTATCAACTGCATCCCATAGGGTGCCATCCATATCAAATATTATACTATCGGGTTTTTGCATTTTGTTTTTTAACAAGAATAATAATTAAGCTTTAAACATTGTTATAACAAGTCCATAATATTTGCATTTTTAAACTATCTAAAAATACAAACCCCACATAAGTACCTGATAATGTTGAATGTATTTCCAAGTATCCAACAAAATACGCTAACATTTTAAATGTAATTTTTTGGATAGTTTCATTAAATTTCCATAATTAAATTTAAAATTTGCTGCCGATAAGGTTTCCTCTAAAAATTAATTCGACGCCATTCCGTTATCATATAGTGAAAAATTTTATTTATAAGTAATAAAGACTTTTTGCGTTTTATAATTTAATTTCAAGGCTATATCCAAACATCTATTAAAATTTAAACCCGGAGCAGAACAAACCATAGGATTACAAAAAGATGAAAGGGCTAATCCTACGATTTTGGTCCTTCCAATTAGAACTCCCGAAGTAATAATAGCTGCCATTATTTCAATCAGAATCATCCATAATGAAACGAAGATAACGAAGGGTAAAGTTTTTATTTTTATACCCTTGCAACGTTAGTATGTTAAATTATGTCTTAAAAGAAAAACCAAAAAAGTGAAATATTTATTTGTTGCTTCAATTTGCCTTTCCCGCAAATTATTATCGGCAAGTATATAAATGAGTAACATGTACAAACATATAAACCTTACAATAATGAAAACCATGTATACAGCGATTTTGCTTTTAATAGCACAAATAGCGCTCAGCCAAATCCCAAAAGGACATTATGAAGGCGCCTTGACACGGGATGGTTCGGTTCAACTAATTTCCTTTGATTTTGATACAGATAAAACAACTTACGATATCCCTGAAATCGGTTATATGGATGTGGCTACAGAAAAAATATCTCAGAGCAAAGACACTTTGAATGTAAAGATATTCTATGGAGATTTCTATTGTTTTTTAGACCCTAAGACAGGAGATATAACAGGTATAAGCAAGGATATAAATCCTAAAATCCGGATTCATCTAAAAAAAACAGTAGTGAAAGAAAAGAGCTTTTCAGAAGAAGAAATTAAATTTACTAATGCAGATGTTTCGCTTGCAGGAGTTTTGTTTAAACCCAAAAAATCAGAAAAGCCTATTCCTTATGTGATTTTAGTACATCGGTCCGGATGGGAAGACAGGAATACACCTTGGTATCATTCATTAGCTTATAGTCTGGCAAGCAAGGGTATAGGAGTTTTACTTTATGATAAACGTGGAACAGGTAAATCAACAGGTAATTTTTCATCAGCAGATTTCAATGTTCTGGCAGACGATGCTGTTTCCGCGTTCAATTATATAAAAGAAAGAAAAGATTTGAATTATACCAAAATAGGCTTTCTTGGCGCAAGCCAGGGAGGATGGATTACACCGCTTGCAGCCAATAAAGTCTCAAACTGTGGCTTCGCAATTTTAATAGTAGGTCCCGCTGTTTCTCTTTATGAGCAAGATATTAATCGTGTTCAATATACGTTGACTGATGAAGGTTATTCAAAACAGTCTATTGATTCTGCACTTCATTATTCGGGACTTTTTTTTAAATATATTCAGAGTAATAATACAAAAGATTGGGAAGCGCTTAAAATTTATGCCTCGAAAATAAAAGATAAAAAATGGATAGATAATCTTGATATACCTCAATCGCAAACAGGGGACGACATATTATGGTGGAGAAAAAATAGGTATGACCCTAAAGAAGCTTTAAATAACATAAAATGTCCTGTATTAAGTATTCTTGGGGAAAAAGATGTATTAGTGCCCCCAGCCGAAAACAAAATTAAAATGGAAACTTACCTGAAAAATGCAGGCGTGGATTATAAAATTGTTACCATAAAAAATTGCGGGCACGACATGATAACAAAGGCTGAGTTGAATGGTACTGATTGGAATTGGCCATATACTTATTGGCAATGGCAAAGACAACCTCAGGAATTTTTCAATTCAATCTTTGAATTTATAAACAAATAACAGCGAAATCAAAGCTAAAATTGCAGCAGATAACTATAGGTTTGGCAATATGGCGCAGCAAAAAGTTACTTTATAAAATTATCTGCACCACCTGTATGTTACTCATAACGAGGCTTGGTATAATCAATGCCGATTATACGATTTCGTGTCATTGTTTGTGATTAAGTATTTGGTAAAATAAATATAGACCTTTTCGGCGAAACAGGTAATGCTGCTAGGTTAGGCCTGAATTAGCGAGTAAGACAGGCTACCATACCCCTGCCATCCCGGCGGGGGATTATTTTAAAAAATACACTCAAATAAGTAAAAAATACCATTATTACTGCAATTAATACCCTTGCAAATAGTACAGAACAGCTACCTTTGTTGAAGAATGAAAGGCAATTTCCCTGTATATGATATATGTAAGCTTTCTGATTTTAACCAGGACGAATTACTCATAAGCCGATTTGGCATTTATCTTGAAAAGCATAAAGACCTCTATTTTCCTCATAAGCATAATTTTTATCACCTGGTTTTATTTACAAAAGGTGGCGGTACACATTCCATCGATTTCCAATCATTTAATGTAGTACCATATCAAATTTATTTTATGATACCCGGGCAGGTACATACATGGAACTTTGAAGGAGAAGTTGATGGCTATGTTATTCATTTTTCGCAGCCCTTGTTTGAATCATTCCTGCTAAAGAATGATTACCTGGACCAATTTCCATTTTTTAGTGGTATCATTGATGAAGCCGTTATTAATATTGGGCCTCAGCTTCAAAAACAAGTCATTGCATTGTTTGAGAATATCATTGCTGAAAGCGAAAGCTCCGCCCGCATGGGGGCAGATATGATCAGGGCGCTATTGTTGCAGTTGTTTATTTTAATAGCCCGAACTAATGCTGACAATAAACAAATACGACCAACATCCTACAATTATACTTTATTAAAAAACTTTCAGAAACTGATAGAGAAAAATTTCGCATTATTGAAATTACCAAAAGATTATGCCAGTTTGCTTTATATCACTCCTAATCATTTAAATGCTGTTTGTAATGATATATTGGGGATATCTGCGGGCGAAATTATCCGCAACAGGGTGTTACTTGAGGCCAAAAGACTCTTGATCAACCTTAATATGACTATTGCCGAAATAGCTTTTGAACTAAATTTCAGCGACAACTCTTATTTCACAAAATTTTTTAAAAAATACACAAGTTCAACGCCAGAAGAATTCAGGAAAAAAACATTAAAACCATCAAAAAATGACAACTGACAATATAAACGCACCGGAAAAAACGCTGCCCGAGTTTAAAGCCGCTTTGCATGCCAAATGCCCCAAATGTCACACCGGCAATATGTTTGCCAATAGCATGTATGGATTTAGCGGACAAAAAATGTATACTAATTGCCCTTATTGTAATTTTCAGTTTGAAGTAGAGCCAGGGTACTTTTACGTGGCAATGTTTGTAAGTTATGGCATGAACATTATTGAAATGCTCACATTTGCAATTGGAACTTTTATGTTAACGCACTCAGAATCGCCCTGGCTATATGTAGGAATATTGTTTGCGGTCACCTTTATTTTATCGCCATTTAATTATAGATATTCAAGGATAATGCTGCTCTATTGGCTTACACCTAATTTACATTTTGACCCCGAAAGGGCGAAAAAACCCTGGGCTGAAAGATGAAACAAAACATCGGTTAAAAATCGATGTCAAACGAACAAAAGAGCGAGCGAAATCTTATATAAACAAATGGCAGACAATGCATAATATATAAGATTTCTCTCTATTCGAAACGGCATGGTGGCAAAATCAAACAATTTGCAGCCTGTACACTAAATACGCGCTATCCGGTTCCTGCTTCTCAAATCCAATAGCTTCATATAAGCTTTGAGCACTATAATTATCGACAGCAGTTTCTAATTGAACATAAGTTGCATCTTTGTTTTTAGCAAATGCTATAGCAGCTTTTATCAGAGCCTGACCAATACCGCTTTTCCTGTAATTACCATTTACATACAAGTCGTTCAGTATCCAGTTTTTGCTGGCGCTCACAGATGAGTATTTTGGATATAATTGCGTAAACCCAACCGGAATAGCAAAATTATTCTTCGTTTCGAGCGCCACGAAGATCACTGATTCATTTTCTCTCAATCGTTCATTTATAAAGTTTTCTGCCAGCGCTTTATTAGTTAGTTGCTTATAAAAGGAACGATATTGATCGAACAGATCAATTACCAAATGTGATTCCGCCAGGGTTATTCTTTTAATGTCCATTTTCAAATATCTAAACTATACATGGATTGTCTATATTTAAATTAAAAAACCATGCAAACAATTGACCTTATCAGCAGAACAATAACCGGCCTTGTGGCTTTAATACATTGCTATATTATGTGGCTCGAAATGTTTGCATGGACAACACGCGGGCCAAAGGCATTTAATAAATCTGTGGAAGAACTGGAAAAAAGCAAAACATTAGCCGCAAACCAGGGGCTTTATAATGGCTTTTTGGCAGCTGGTTTGATCTGGACCTTTTTTATTAGAAACTATTACTGGCAAAATAATATATCACTATTCTTTTTGATATGTGTAACTGTAGCCGGGGTATATGGTGCGCTTACTGTTACCAGGAAAATATTTTATATTCAATCGGTACCGGCTATACTGGCAATCGCTTTGATATTGGTTAACAGATAGGCGTCCGGTTGCATGTACATGTATATACACTACATCACCGTGCTTGTAGATATTCCTGCCTAAGAGTGAAAATTCAAATAGCTAAATTAAAAACCCTCTCTGCGTTATACGTAGAGAGGGTGATTGAGCCGAGCAAAAACAATGTTAATTTACACCGTGCTTTTAAGAATTTAAGCTCTTATTATTGCTGTTTCCCCATGATCGATGAGAACTTGCCTTCATAATTTTTCATCTGTACCTGCAACTTATTTGCCAAAGCAGTTTGGTGATTCTCCTTTGCCAGGTCGTTAAGTCCATTTAATAGTGATAAGCCGATCTGAACGGTACGACTGTCAACACTTTCAGGGGCTGCCAGCAGCAAATTATAATTGTAATCCAACTGATCAATAATATAATTATCAATGCTGGTTGCAAACTTGTTGGCATAGCCAATATCGTTTAAGCTATAGGCGGTATTTACCAGGTAATATTTGTTCCTGGCGATATCAATAAATGGATAAATATCAGGCATTACAGCATCATATTTATGTAGTACCTTTAATGCCATATCATTATGCCCTTCCAACTTTAAATTTTGTACCAGGTCTAATACGGTTGATAATATAACCGGGTAAAACATAGTATTAGACTCCGGATCAAGATATTTCGCGGTTTTAAAATTCCCCCACTTAAATTTATTCATGATATTATCATACATCACCATGGTATTGGTTTTACCCAATTGATCACGGTTGGCAGTATCGGGTTTAAACGGAATAAGATGGTAAGTAAATCCTTCTTTGTATAAGAAAGGCTGCAAGCCCATCAAATTTTCCTGTCCTACTGTGATTGTAAAACATATTGGCCTTTTCCAGTTGTTGTGTGCCAGTATATCTATAAAAGCCAGGTTATCTTTAGTAACATAATTGGAGGTATACTTCCACTTCATTGTATCAACAAGCCTGCTTTTTTGATCTGCAGTAATTACGCCCATTTTTACTACCTCATCGGGATTAATACCTATTTTAAAGTTTTTGGTAGGCAAATAATTCACCTTATCACCGTTCTGAAGTTCGGCCTTCATTTCGTTATTATCAGACGAAATAAAATCAAAAACCTCCTTTATATCTATTGAACCCGGCACTTTCTTATCGTAGTACTGGATGGCATCTCTCACACCCTCTTTATATTTATCATAAGACATAGTTATAGGCAATGGCTCTGATGCATTCATTTTCTTCTGCATCTGCCTGATGTACCAATCACCGCTAAACAAACTCAGGTTAACAATACGCACATCCGGCCTTATGCCTTCTACTTCCTGATCATACCACAGGGAGTAAGTATCATTATCGCCATAAGTAAACAAAATAGCATTCGGTGGACACGATATCAGGTAATTATAAGCCATATCGTGCGGAGTTAGCTTTGTTGAACGGTTATGAGCGCCCCATTCTTTACTGGCTACCAATATAGGCACCAACAAACAGATGGCAGTAGCGCCGATTGCAGCAGCTTTAGGGCTGATCCATTTCCTTGCAAATTCAGCTAAGGCAATAGCCCCTAACCCTATCCATATAGCAAACGCATAGAACGAGCCAACGTACGAGTAATCGCGTTCACGTGGTTGCACACTTGGCTGATTTACATATATCACAATAGCTAAGCCGGTAAAAAACCAGAGAAAAGTAACCACCAGGGCATCCCTTTTATTACGCTGATAGTGATAGATTAAACCCAGCAAACCTAATATCAATGGCAAAGCATATAATGGCGTATAGGTATTGCTTTTTAGTATGGAATTTGGCAGGTGCTTACCGGCATCAAATATCCCGGTTGTCCAATCGCCATCAACATAACCATGAAAGCCACCCATTTGCTGTTGCCCGTCCATCTGGTTATACCTTCCGGCAAAGTTCCATAAAAAGTATCTGAAATACATTTGCCCCATCTGCCAGCTAAACATCCATCTCATGTTGTCGCTAAAATTCGGCGCATCCGTATCAGACATATGTAACCATTGCCTGTAAAACTGTGCATCCTGGGCATACGAAGCATCAGAGTTTTCAGTATTATACATACGCGGCAGAAAAGTGGTATGGTCGTAAGTGTTAGTTAATTTTTTTCCGGCCACTTCGTAATTGGTTTTACCTTTCCGGTAAATGATGCTGCCTTCACTTTGATCTGTAAGTTTGGCATCAAAATATGGCCCGGTAAGCAGTGGCGTTTCCCCATATTGAATACGGTTAAGGTAGCCATAAAGTGTAAAGGCATTATCCGGATGGGAGTTATTCAGATCTGGATTGGCTGTAGCGCGGATAGGGATGTAAGCAAAAGAACTGTAGCCCAAATAAATAAAAGCTACGCATAGTAAAGCCAGGTTTAATGCTGGTTTATTATTACGGATACTGTACCATATACCAAATACGATCAGACCTATCAATATTAAAAAGAAAAAAAGCGCCCCGGTGCCAAAACCCAACCCAAGCGTATTAACAAAGAAAAGATCGAAGTATGCGGCTATTTCAACTGTATATCCCCTGATGCCATACTGTACCAGGCCCAGGATAAGTATGCTTATCAAAAAGGCTACAGAAGCACTCCGGATATTAATATTTTTATACCTGCGGAAGTAATATACCAATACAATTGCCGGTATTGTTAATAAATTCAACAAGTGAATACCTATAGATAAACCGATAACATAAGCGATAAAAACAATCCATTTATCAGCTCCGGGTTCTTCCGAATGTGCGTCCCATTTCAGTATGGCCCAAAATACAATCGCGGTACATAATGAGGATAAAGCAAACACAATAGTTTCTACAGCTGAGAACCAAAAGGTATCGGTAAAAGTAAATACCAATGCACCTACCAGGCCACCGCCCATTATCAATATTTGTTTTTGGCTGTCAACCTGCTCTCCTTTATTTATCAATAGCTTTTTTGCAAGTGCGGTGATTGTCCAAAAAAGAAACATAATGGTTGCGCCACTTGCCAGGGCAGATCCCCGATTGGTAGACACAGCCACTTTGGTTACATCGCCGAATGAAAGCAATGAAAATATTTTACCGATCATTGCGAAAAGCGGATACCCAGGTTGATGGGCCACTTGTAAACGATAGGCACATGAGATAAACTCTCCACAGTCCCAAAAGCTTACCGAGGGCTCTAAAGTTAAAAAATAAGTAGTTGAAGCTATGACAAAGCAAAGCCAGCCTAAAAGATTATTGATCTTATTGTACTGCATGGACTATAATTAGTGTTTGTTTTTATCGCGGGGGCAAATATCCGCATTTTTATAAATCTTTTTAATTAATTCACAACCCGGTTAACATCTTTTAACAAAACGCCACCGAAATTATAAAAAATAAGGAAATAAAAAGATTTTTTGAAAACAGGTATTATGCAGACTTGATCAATACAATTAAAATTGATGTCATATATACGAAGAACCTGCCTGTGGCAGGCAGGTTCCAATGAAAGGATATTACTAATTCATTATTTTCGAAAACTTAGAACTATAATCACTCAATTGCGCCCGCAGCTTGCTGCTCAGTTCTGTTTGTTCATTGGCTTTTGTTATATCAACCATCCCATTTAGTACCGACATACCAAACTGCACATTGGAAGCATTCACATCGCCGGGACTGCTTTGCAGTAAATTGTAATTGTAGTCCAATTGGTCTGTAAGATAAGCATCAACGCTTGCTACATACCTGTTGGCCATGCCTGTATCGTGCAACTTGTAGGCTGTATCAATAATGTAAAACTTGCTTTGTGCAACTCCTATGTAAGGATAAATGTCCGGCATTTCATTGTCATACTTTTGCAGGGCTTTAAGTGCAAGGTCATTATGCCCATCTTGCATCAAACCCTGTGTCAGCTCTAAAAAGGTAGACGCAATGATAGGGTAAAATAAATTTGTTGATTGCTCATCCAGGTATTTAGCATGTTTGAAATTGCCCCATTTAAACTTGTTTACCACGTTGTTGTACATCACCAGGCTGTTGACTTTAGTTGGCTGATTGGCCCTCTCTTCACTTTTAAATGGTATCAGGTGATAAACAAAGCCTTCTTTATATAAATAAGGCTGCAAACCGTTCAAGTCGCGATTACTCATGGTAGCGGTAAAGCATATCGGCCGCTTCCACTTATTATGTACTAATATGTCTATTAGCGCCAGGTTATCCTTGGTCATATAATTACCGGTGAACTTCCATTGCATACTGTCTGTTATCCTGTCTTTCTGGTCGGGTGTAACTACGCCATTCTTAACTACCTCATTGGCATTCACCGTCATTTTAAAATTTTTGGTTGGCAGGTAATTCATGTAGCTGCCGTCCTGCATCTGCACTTTGGTTTGGCTGTTATCCGATGTAACAAAATCAAACACATCTTTCAGTTCTATTGAATCGGATACTTTACCGTCGCTGTAAGGAATAAAATCGCGTGTACCTGCCTTATATTGTTCATAGGACATGGTGATTGGCAAAGGGTCCGACTGGTTCTCTTTTCTCTGCATCTGGTGGATATACCAATCGGTGCTGAATAAGGTATTGATCACAATACGTACGTCGGGCCTTACGCCTTCTACTTCCTGGTCGTACCATAGCGAATAAGTATCATTGTCCGCTCCGGTAAATAGTATAGCATTCTTTGGACAAGACATCAGGTAATTATAAGCCATATCATGCGGTGTGGTCTTGGTCGACCGATCATGCGCCTTCCACTCCTGTTTGGCAAGTAATACCGGAGCTATCAGCAGACAAAGAACTATGGTTACATAACTTGCGGTGTGGGCGTTTAATTTTTTTCGTAATAATTCAGCAATGCCTATAACGCCCAGACCAATCCAAATGGCAAATGCGTAAAAAGACCCCACGTAAGAGTAATCACGTTCTCGTGGTTGTACAGCTTGGTTTACATACATTACAATGGCGATACTGGTAAAAAACCACAATAAAGTAATGATCAACGCATCCCTTTTACTATGACGGTAATGATAGATCAACCCTATAAATCCTAATATTAGGGGCAAGGCATATAAAGGAGTGTAAGTATTATCGTGGATCAATGATTTGGGCAGATGTTTGGCGCTGTCAAATATCCCGGTTGTCCAGTCGCCATCCACATATCCGTGAAAGCCACCCATTTGCTGTTGGCCATCCTGGTTATTATAGCGACCAGCAAAGTTCCATAAAAAATATCTTGCATACATCTGGTATATCTGCCAGCTAAACATCCATTTCAGGTTGTCAGTAAAATTGGGCGCATCGTTGGCCGATAAATTTAGCCATTCCCTGTAAAACTGCGGATCCTGGTTTTCCTGGCTGTAAATACGGGGCAAAATTGTGGTATGGTCGTAAGTGGTTTTTATGTTTTTACTTGCTATTTCATACTTGTTTTTGCCTTTGGCATATACCGGACTACCATCAGTTTGATCGGTAACTTTAGCATCAAAATAAGGCCCCGTCAATAGAGGTGTTTCTCCATATTGTATGCGGTTAAGATACCCGTATAAAGTAAAGGCATTATCCGGATGCGAATTATTAAGATCGGTATTAGCCGTTGCCCGGATAGGGATATAGGCAAAAGAACCGTAGCCAAAGTAAATAAATGCTATACATAAAAATGCCAGGTTAAGCACTGGCTTATTTTTCCTGATACTGTACCTGATACCGCCTACCAGTACCCCCACCAGCAGCAAAAAAAACACAAATGCACCGCTGCCAAAGCTCATACCCAGGGTATTAACAAAGAATAGATCGAAGTAAGCAGCAAACATAATGGTATATCCCCTGATGCCGAATTGAACAAAAGCCAGTATTAGTATACTGATAAGCAAAGCGATAATTCCGCTTTTGAGGTTGATGTTTTTATACCTGCGGAAATAGTAAACCAGCGCGATTGCCGGAATAGTAAGCAAATTAAGCAAATGGATGCCTATGGATAAACCGATAACATAAGCGATAAAAACGATCCACTTATCAGCGCCCGGCTCATCCGAATGCGCATCCCATTTCAATATCGCCCAGAAAACAACTGCCGTACAAAGTGCTGACATAGAAAATACTATGGTTTCAACTGCTGAGAACCAAAAAGTATCAGTAAAAGCAAAAGCCAGAGCGCCTACCAAGCCGGCGCCCATAATGAGGGTTTGTTTTGCTTTGTCAATTTCCTCACCCTTTTTAAGTATCATTTTTTTGGCTATCAGAGTGATAGTCCAGTAAAGAAACATGATGGTTGCCGCACTTGCCAGCGCGCAACCCATATTGGTAAAATAGGCCACTTTAGTAACATTACCAAAGGAAAGCAATGAAAACACCTTACAGATCATGGCAAACAACGGGTAGCCCGGCTGGTGCGACACCTGTAAACGATAGGCGCATGCAATAAACTCGCCGCAATCCCAAAAGCTTACAGAAGGCTCTAAAGTTAAAATGTAGGTAATTGAGGCAATGCCGAAGCAAGCCCAGCCCAAAAGGTTATTGATTTTATTGTATTGCATGTATTTAAGGTAAATGTTTTATCACAACCTAAATATCCATGCTTTTTATATGGTATTTGTATTAAACAGGTTCACTTTAACATCTTTTAACATTATTTAACTATTGCGATGGAGTAAAGGATTAATCCATTTAGAGATCATTAAATAATTGTTGACCTAAGTCTTTTTAGGATTTGCTTATAAATTGGCTTCGAAAAGACAAGACTTTTAAAACTTAAGTGCGGCTCCGGTTTCAAAATAGAATATGCCTGGCCCACTTACCATACCTGCAGTAATACGCGCGGGCAATTTATTTTTGGCAACAGCATATGTAGGTGTAAAGCTCAGTATAAGAATCCCTAACTTATACTCCACAGGGGCCGAGAATTCATAATCAAGCATATCAAACTTACTCAGTTTAACCTTCCGTGCAGCCAGTAGCTTTTTTGCAGTAGCCTCTTTTGCTACAGCTTTAGCCGTAAGCTTGTACTTTTTTAAGGTTAAATACGCGTCATAAAAGTTTTGAGTACCTGTATTAACAGCAACTGTGGGCGAAATAATTAGCAGATCCTTATCGCCAAAAATACCTTCTTTGGCAAAATCATGTGATAATCCGGCATTTACAAACACATCGTTACCAAAGCCTTGTTTAATAATATTATAATCAACACTTATTGATGGCGTGATGATGGTTGCTATATCATAATTCAAATTAGCGCTAAAAGTACTGCTGATGGACGACCCTATCTGGGTGCTGTTCGCATTATAAAACAGCTTGGCAAAAGAAATACCCCCACTCAGATCATCCGTAATATCGTAATCATAACCAACAGCAAGGCTGCCGCCGTCAAGTCTATTGGTTAAACGGTTAGGGATATAATCTGCACCTGCCGATAAAAATACCCCATTCTTAAAGGTGTATTTGAGTTCGGGCAAAATGGTGGGTGTAGTTACGGTATCAGCACGGCCCATAAACACATTATTATTTAAATAATTAATACCGATTTTGAAAGATGCTGCCTTATTATTTTTATCAGTATTATCTATTGGTGAGGTTTGGGCGAACGCGTTGCGGGCGAAAAATAGAATTGCAAATAGGGGTAAGTAAATAATCTTCATATAGTCTAAAATAACCTTTGATAAGGTTTAATAGACCATAATACGCAGGGATAGTTTAATTAGTTAAGTAAAAAATAATTATTATTTATTATTAAACTAATTATGATTTGCACTGTCATAATCAACAAAAAAAACTAATAACGTACTAAAACAAAAAACTAAAAATTATGAAAAAATTTGGTCTATTGGCAATTGCCGTTCTATTCTCAACTGTTACATTCGCTCAATCAACTACCCCATCTACTCCTGCATCTACTCCTCCTGCACAAACTCCCGAAGTAAAATCTCAAATGAAGGATTTACGCAAGGATGTTCGTGCTTACGACAAGAACAAAGCTGAAGCAAAACAAGCAGTTAAAAAAGGCGATCTTGCGGCCGCTAAAACTGACATTGCAGCGGCTAAAGCCGACAAACAAGATATTAAAGCAGATGCAAAAACTTTAAAATCTGAAGGTGTTGCACACCCGGTTAAATTAGCGGATAAGCAAGTGAAAAAAATCGATGAAAAAGTAATTAAAACTGATTTAAAAGATGTAAAAGCTGATAAAGCAACTGAACAAAAAGATGTAAAGGCCGGTGATATTACAGGTGCCCAGGCTGCACAAAAGAACTTGAAAGCAGATTCTAAAGATCTTAAAAAAGATGTTAAAGCTGCCCGTCGTGATGGCATCAAACACCCCATACGCCGCGCCAAATAATTGAATTTTATAAGATATGTAAAGGGGTGCTGCAAGGCTCCCTTTTTTATTGACTATTTCTTTTATTTAAGCCCGAAAAAAATATCATCAATACTACCGCTAATAAAATACCAACCGGCATATCCCGTGTTGCAATACCCACTGCTAAACCAATAACGATGGCCGATACATAATAACTTTTGGGGTTGATATTTGCCATAATATTAAATGCAATGATAGGGCTTAATTATAATCAGCCACAATTAAACTTTAGGTATTTACGTTAATTATTCATCCGTTCCATTTAAATGGCCGTTCCGCAATTACATCATTTAACGATCGCAGCTTTAAATCCAGGTTAAACCAATTCGAATTACTACAGTCAAAATTTAGATTTATTACCGCTTAAACACTGATGATTAAACCCGTACTCAAACAAAAACTCTAAACAAATAAATTATGCTAAAGCGGATATTGGTACTGGACGACAACCAGGATATACTGGACGTGGTAGAAGAAGCGCTCTCATATGAGAAGTTCCAGGTATTGATTACATCAGACAGTTATAATATTATCGAAATTGCAAAAATTTTCAGGCCTGATCTGTTTATATTGGATGATAAACTTGCAGGCCGCAGGAACGATGAAATTTGCAGGCAGATTAAATGGCACCCCCTTTTGAGCAATACACCGGTTATGCTATGCTCCTCCTATCTGCAGCAAAATGTTGATTTTTCGTCAATGGCTTGTGACGATATTATTGCTAAGCCATTTGGCCTGGAGGAATTAATGAAAAAAGTAAACAACCTTATTTTAGATTAGGTTTATCTTCGTTTCAGGCTGGTGTTGGTATCTTTTTGTGGCTTTAGTGTGGGCAACGCCTTAACAATGGCTATCAACCCCAAAGCAATTACCTTGATGGCCTTGAACGAAAATCGGACGAATGGTTTCATTAACTCCCAGTTATCGCTGTGGGTGTGTTCTACTTTTTCTTTTTGGGGATGAATGATCTTTATTTTATCAGAGGCCATAGCTTATAAATTATATTATTCTTATTAAATCTATAATGGCCCAATTTGTTTGAATAGAGAATAAATTTGAATGCTTTTCTTTAAAAAAACAAACCGGCAGGGATTGCCGCTATGCAACGTATTGCCTAACAGTTACTGTCTGCCGGATTTGCTCCAGTTCCCGGGATTATATATATGCTTAATTAAGCATATAGTGATACTTATGCGCAAAAGTAAAGGGGCATGCATTTTTCAACACATACCGCTTAAATGCCCGGGATGGATACGGTAAAAGTAACGAATTATTGATATTTTATTAATGTAAAATCGACAGACCTGTTTAGCTATATTTATAGCCTGGCAATTTTAAAATTGATCCTTATTTCGAAAGCATTAATATTAAATTTTTTTCGAGCAGGTCAACATCAACCTGGTATTCACCTTCAAAATAATCCTCTTTTCCGTGGGTCTCGCAGGATTGGTGATAATAATTAATTTCTAAAGCTTCTGCCATATACCAAAACAAAGGGCTTGGGTGGTTAAGTTCATTAGTTTGATTTTTATGCAATTCTAAAAGAGAAGTGCCTTTGCCCATAAAAAGCAAATTTGTTAAACCCGAGCCATGCATCCCGACCAAATATTTCACATCAGAAAAAATGGCAACCTGTTCAAGAAAGGAAAAGCGTTCCGGATAAAAAATTGTAAATCCGTGTCTTTCCAGAATTTCTAAAACCTCTTCTTCATTCATCACCTTTCTTCTGCCGGCTAATTGGCGGCTCACATATAACTTATCTTCGCGGCGAACTGAAATATCCTTTTTTAACAAAACATAATTTCTATAAAAATCCCTTACTTGTTTAATATGACTTGCCTTGTATGAGTCACAAACAGGTTTAATTTGAGGCAGGCAAAGATTTTTCACCATCAGGCTTTTCCCGGCAGGTATAAAAAATATATTCCTTATGTTAAATGGCTCAAGCGATCCCATTATAAAATCAGCGTCTTTATAGAAGTCGGGCAACACTAAAATCAGTTGGTCTATTTTGTCACGAACCAGCCACAATCGAAAAATAGATTCACAAATCCAATGATAATAATTAAACCAGGGATGGTGTAT
>JAQBOK010000323.1 GCA_028288085.1 Mucilaginibacter sp. | reverse complement strand
CCTGTAGGCCAATATGCGCAGCATCAACCCAGCTATTCTTTTTTAACTCATCAACGCCCGAATTAATAAATTCGACAGCCGAAGCGCCGGGATGTCCATTCTGATAACTGATATCTGGCGTAAATACTAAATAGCCATTGCTTACAAAAAAGGAAATAGGCAAGCGGGAAGGTGTAGGGGCTGGTGGAATGTAGTTGTAAAGACCATCCGAAAGCTTTTCATAAAAATATACGACCATAGGATATTTTTTAGCCGGATCAAAATCTTCTGGCTTATACAAAATACCCTTTGAATGATAACCTTTTGGCGTATTCCATTCCACCAATTCTGCGGTACCCCAATTGTAATCTGCCTGCTGTGGATTAAGCGCACTTAATTTAATTTCATTTACCAGATCATTGGATACATAAAGATCGGGAGATTGCCGGTAATTGGATTTCGTATAAATAAACACATCTTTTTGTTTGGCTTTTACAAGCGGGCTGTAACTATATTTTGCAACCACAACATATTGAGGCTCTTTATCACCCTCTATACTTTTTTTGTAATAACCCCATTGTTTGGTGTCCTCATTTTGAGCTAAAAACCACAAAGTTTGTTTAGCCGGAATGAATTTCTTTTCGGGATCAAGATTAAAATAGCGCAGAATGAGCTTGTTTTTCCTGCCGATACCATTGGTGAAATTTACCTCATCACCAGTTGCCGGATTTATCTTCCAAATATCATAACGGTCATTAATCAATATTGCCTTATCGCCTTCTGTCCAGGCTGCTAAACCATATGGGGAAGGGTTGTCTGGCACATCGTTCAGTTCATCACCCATTTTAACCCCGGTTTTGGCGGTCAGATTTGTTTTTTTGCCGGTGGCGATACTATAGCTATACCAATTCTGGTCTTTTTCATCGAACCAGGTGATATAATTTCCGCCCGGCGAAATACTGTAATTGGCCCGTGTTTTTACATTGATCAATTTTCTGTTGCCCGTTTTGGTATCGATAATGAATGCGGCTGCTTTACTTCCACCTTCCCATTGTGACTGCACGCGTGCGCCGGTATCCGTTATACCCAAAACGAATTGCACATCATTGTTATCAGCCACTAATACATTCTCAATGTTTTTATCTGCCAGTTGTATTAATTTTTTATTGCCATCAGTTGGGTTAATTACGGCCAGGTAGCTTCGTTTAAGCTCGGTTTGCAGGTTTTTTAGCTGGTACGGCTGCAAATAATCATCCTTGTAGTTCCATATATCAAGCTTAGCCACTTCAAAATCAACTATAGTGGTATCTGCCGGTTTGGGGATTGGGGCAGTTCCAAAATAAAGACAGCCACCCTTTTTGCTGAAATAAACTTTGCCGTTGCCGCTTACCGCCCAATTGCTGGCCATGCCTGCAGAGTTTAGTGCTGCGATAGCTTCGGCACTATCTTTTAACGTATTGTAATAATATAGTTTGAACGGTTTTACCAATGCTTTTTCCGGATTTTTTTCAGCAGTAAAAGCCAATTGCTTCCCGGCATCATCAAATACCAGGTTACGATAAGTACCGCGACCGGTGCTTACCCGTTTTAAAGTATCCTTATCAATATCGTAGATATACAAGCCGGACATAACAGTAGTTGATTTTTTGGGCGCGATAACTGAATAAGCCAGTAGTTTTCCATTCTTACTCAACTGGTATTCGCTTACAAATTCAAAAGTGCGCCCCTTGTTGGTGAGTAGTTGTTTAACAGTCAGATCGGCGCCTTCCTTTACCGGCGGCGCTATAGTTGCTGCAATTGTTTTTTTGGAGGTATCGCTGGCTTTCGGCTTCTTCAGTGTGTCTGACGAGGCCAAAAAAGCAATCACAGGTGCTTTATCAGCTAATTTAAAAGAACTGATACGGGGTACTTTTAAAACCGAATTGCTGCCCAACGTGATAATCCCTAAGGTGTCTTTTGGGAATTCATCAGCCTTTTTCTTTTTGATCTTAGCCTGCCGGGTATCCTTATAAAATGGCCTGATCAGGCACGCTGCAAATTTTGAATCGGCAGTAAAGCGCGCGGTATCTGCGCGTGGTATTGTAAATTTATTAGTGTTTTTATCATTGGTGATCACCAAATTGGCATCTCCCTGTTGTGGCCTTATCACATATAATATCCATTTGCCGTTATCGCTCACCCGGTCGTTGGCAACGTTTTGCCAGCCATCAAACACAGTATTATCCAAGGGCTTCTTTTTGGCTGTTTGAGCGAAAATATAATTATATGCGAAGATTAAATATAAGCAAGGTAAAATTTTGAGCATAAGACACTTAAACTAAAGAAGTAAATATGCTTAAAATTAAAAGCTTATGAAAGCTGATACGAAAAAGTTACAAAATGACCCTGAAAAAATCCATTTAAAAGGGAAGGACCTTTACTTTTAACTACAAATTGTGCATCTGATATTCGAAATGAAAAGGCCTTTCACCTTTACCTTTGCCCGTCTTAATTTTCCTTATCATACAAAACCGCAGCTTTTTCAGCCGAAGTTTTGATGCCTTTTATCATAGCTGAACTGAAACCGTTATGCTCCATTTCATTTAATCCGGCTATAGTACAACCCTTTGGTGAAGTTACCTTATCAATTTCCTGTTCTGGATGTGAGGACAACTGTAAAAGCAGGTCAGCAGCCCCTTTGGCGGTTTGCGCAGCCATTTTGAGGGCATCATGGGCATGGAAACCGATTTCTGTTCCGCCTTGTGACGCAGCACGGATTGAGCGCAAAAAGAATGCGATACCACAGGCGCAAAGCGCGGTAGCCGAAGTCATCAGCTCTTCATTGATCTGTATAGTTACCCCAACTGTATCAAAAAGAGATTTTACAATGCTCATGTTTTCTACAGAGGCATTGTCGGTAGCAATGCACGTCATGGATTGGCCAATTGCTATAGCTGTATTAGGCATGGCACGGGTAACCTGTACTTCGAGCCCAAGCTGCCGGCGCACGTCATTACAGCTTACACCCGATACAACAGAAATAAGCAAATGCTTTTGTTCCCATACAGAAGACTTGATTTCATGCAAAAGCTTATTCAATTGTTGTGGCAATACTGCTAAAACTATGATATCTGCATCATTTACAGCCTTTGAGTTATCGGAAGTTACATTATATCCTTTATCGGCCATTAATGACAATGCTTTTTCATTACGACGGGTCAATGTGATTTGCTCGGGCTGGTAAATGCCTGCTTTTACTAATCCTTTTGCTAACGAAAGTCCGATATTACCGCTGCCTAATATGGCTATATGTTGTTGTGTGCTCATTTTTTGTTAGTTAAACGTGTGCCAAATGATTGTTTTTGTTTTAGCTGACCGAGATCGCCGGAATGGCCAATGATAACTGCTTTAACCCCACAATTTATCGCTGTAAAGGCATTATCCAGTTTCGGCAACATCCCGCTATGAATTATCTGCTGTTTTTTTAATTCCTCATATCGTTCCGGATCAATTTCCCTTATCAAAGATTCTTCATCATTAATATCTTGTAATACGCCCTTTTTCTCAAAACAATAGATCAGTGTGGTTTCATATAATTTTGCCAATGCAACCGCCAGGGCAGAGGCAATGGTATCGGCATTTGTATTAAGCAATTGCCCTTCGCCATCATGGGTTATCGCACAAAAAACCGGGGTAAAGCCGGCATCCATTAATCTGCCTATGCTTTTAGGGTCAATAGATTGTTCGTCAATATCTCCTACAAAACCATAATCAATAGTTTTAACCGGGCGCTTTTTGGCACGGATAAAATTTCCGTCGGCACCGGTAAGCCCGATCGCATTGTTACCGAAACGCTGTAACTGTGCTACAATATTTTTATTGATAAGCCCTCCGTAAACCATAGTAACTACACGCAAAGTTTCGATATCAGTTATCCGGCGACCGTCAACAAGCTTTGACTCAATGCCTAATGTTTCAGATAATTGAGTGGCTACCTTGCCGCCACCGTGCACCAGTATTTTATAACCATCAAGCGCGGTAAAATCCTTCAGAAAATGATATAGGTTCTCTGAATTGTCAATTACATTACCGCCGATCTTAATGATATGTAGTTGTTGTTTGCTCATTAAAAATAAAAGCCTGTTTACATTAGGTCGCTAAAAATAGCAATTCGGCATTACTTATTTCTTAAAAATCGTGTCAGTTGAAAAACATAGTTGCAGTAAATAGGGTTTAAAAAAGTTTAGGTAAGCTCTTTTTATCGTTATTTTGCGGCAGTTAAGATTTTGATAGTGTAGTATTATGGATCTAAAGAAGACGGCGGGGTTGCCGCGTATTGTTATTGTTGGTGGCGGTTTTGGCGGTATCAACCTGGCTAAAAAACTAAAGAATAAACCTGTGGAAGTATTGATGCTGGATAAGCATAATTATCACACATTTCAACCCCTGCTTTACCAGGTTGCAATGGGCGCCATTGAGGCTGATTCAATCGGTTTTCCGATTCGAAGAATATTTACTAATCAAAAGAATTTCACTTTTAATTTGGGAGAAGTACAAACTATTAATCCCGAAAAAAATACGATTACAGCTGATATAGGGGAGATAGAGTACGATTACCTGGTAATAGCCACAGGTGCCAACACCAATTTTTTCGGGAATAAAGAAATTGAGCATTATACTATGCCGATGAAGAACATCAGCGAGGCGCTAAACATCCGTAGTTTCATGCTTCAAAATCTTGAAAAAGCCGTTGTTACCAAAGATTTTACAGAAAGAGAGGCCCTGCTAACTTTTGTGGTTGTAGGCGGTGGGCCTACGGGTGTAGAATTATCGGGGGCATTGGGCGAAATGCGTAACCATGTATTATGCAAGGATTACCCTTCGCTGTGCGAGGAAGACATGAAGGTTTACCTTGTAGAGGGCAAGCCAGTGGTTCTCGGTGCAATGTCATCAATTGCATCTGCTGCTGCCAAAGAAGGGTTGACCAAGATGGGGGTGGTTATCTACAATAGCGTGCACGTACAAAGTTACGATGGCTATGAGTTGAAAATAGATGATGGTAAAGTTATACGAACCCGTAATGTTTTTTGGGCGGCGGGAGTAATGGGCGAGGTACCCGGTGGTTTGTCTGAAGGTACCGTTGCAAAAGGCAGGCGGATACAAACCGATGATATAAACAGGGTGATTGGTTATAAGAATGTATTTGCCATTGGGGATGTATCGGCGATGATTACTCCTGAAATGCCTAACGGTATACCAGGTATGGCGCAGGGTGCTATACAGACCGGTCAACACCTTGGGAAAAATATTATGCATCTGATAAAAGGGGAACCAACCGTGCCATTTAAATATTTTGATAAGGGGTCATTGGCTACTGTGGGACAAAATAAAGCTGTAGCAGATATTGGAAAACTGCATTTTCATGGCTTTATTGCCTGGGTATTGTGGATGTTCGTCCACCTAATGTCGCTGGTTGGCTTTACCAATAAAATAACAGTTTTTGTAAACTGGGCTGTTAAATACTTTACTAAGAATACGGATAACAGGCTAATTGTGCGCTTTTTTAATACCGAGACCCGTATGACCGATCCGATCTCAAAGTAAAAATCAGAAAGTCTGCTGTTGGAAGTCCAAAAGGATTGTTAATGTTTTAATTTGGCCATATAAGCGGCAATTTCTTTTTCGTTGCTATCAGCGCTTTGGCGCAAGGAATTAATGATGTTTTGCTGTTCAGTGTCAGATCTGTTCTGGCTTAGTTTCTTTTTGGCCTGGAGATCTGTTACTTCAATTTCAAAGGCGACTATACCTTTCATCATTTTTGATTTATAATGATCGGATAACTTTTCCCACTGTTGCATGTACCCGGCATCGTAAAATGCTATGGTATGTTGAAGTAGTTCTGCTTTTTTGCTTTCCTCCTCAATAATTACAACTTTGCCATAAGCATGTATAGCTATATAATTCCAGGTGGGTACATTTTCTTCTTTTTCGTAATGTTTGGGCGAAATGTACGCGTGTGGTTCAGTAAAGATAACCAACGATGTGTTATCAATTATTTGAGCCGACTGCGGGTTTGCTTTGGCAAAATGAGATAAAAGGAATAGTTTTTCATTTTGCTGTTTTACCAAAAAGGGGAGGTGTGTGGCTTCAGGAATGCTATTTACAGAAGTGACAATGGTGGCAAAGCTATAGCGCTGCATAAAGCTGATAGCTTCTTGTCTGTCAATAAAGGAATTAAAAGAGGGGATATACATCTGTTATAATTGATTAAGTTGATCAGGTTAACTAAGCTAAATTAAGTTTGCTGTTTTTAACTAAAATATCCTAATCAACAACTAAACTCAATTAACTAATTGCTTCCAGCATCTGCTTCAATACCGCTTGCGCGGCCCACACACGGTTGCCGGCTTCATGAACTACTATTGAGTGTTCGCCGTCTAATATCTCATCTGATAGCTCCAAATTGCGGCGTACGGGCAGGCAATGCATTACTTTAGCATTATTGGTATTTTCAAGTTTCGCATTGGTCAGCATCCAAT
>JAQBOK010000289.1 GCA_028288085.1 Mucilaginibacter sp. | reverse complement strand
AACGATCTTTTAATGAAACTTCTTTTGTTAACGTTAGCGGTTTCTGTGCTGCTTTTTTCATCATGTAAAAAATCTGATTACAAGGCTATTTTACATGATCCCGGCTTATATAGCCGTACTGTTCACGAGCTGAATAGTGTGGTAATGGGTAACAACTTTACCCCTGTGGTGGCGTCACGCAATTATGCTTATGCTACAATTGCCGGTTATGAGGTGATAGCTGCAGGCTATCCTGACAAATACAAGTCTCTTGCCGGTCAGCTTAATGGCCTGAAGGTAGTTGCTAAACCAACAGCAAATGAAAGTATTGATTATGAATATGCCTCCGTGCTTGCATTTTGCAAAGTTGGTGAAGCAGTAACTTTTCCGGAAGGAAGTTTAAAATATTACACAGATAGCCTGCATCAGTTGGCTGTTACCCATGGCATGCCCGATGAGATGATAGCAGGCTCAGAAAAATATGCCGGGGCAGTAGCGCTATCCATTATGGCCTGGAGCAAAAAAGATAATTATCTTAAAACCCGGAGTGCGCCCAAATTTGCTATTAATGATTCGGCGTGGCGATGGGTACCTACACCCCCGGCTTACACGGAAGCAATAGAGCCGCACTGGAGTGAAATAAGAACTATGGTTATGCATAACGCCAGGGAATACAGCGTGCCCCCACCACCTCAATTTGATGTAAAAGATAAAGACAGTAAATATTACAAAGAAGTAATTTATATTAAAAATTCAGTTGACAGCCTTACTAAAGATCAAGCGCACATGGCTGATTTTTGGGATGATAATCCGGGAAAATTAAATGTTTCCGGCCACGTAATGTTTGTTACAAAAAAGTTTTCACCCCCGGGGCATTGGCTAAGTATAGTTGGCATTGGTGCAAAAAAAGTCAATGCGGATTTTAATACTACTGTTTGTGCCTACGCAAAAACAGCAATCGCGCTGTTTGACGCTTTTATTGAATCGTGGACAGCAAAATATATTTATAAAACGGCCCGGCCAGAAACTATTATCAATAAATATTTTGATCCTAACTGGCGGCCCCATCTTCAAACACCACCCTTTCCCGAATATACTTGTGGACATTGTACGGTATCGGCCGCCGCCGCCGAAGCGCTCACCAGTGTTTTAGGCGATAATGTAGCTTATACTGATACTTCGGAACTTGAATTCGGCATAAAAAACCGTTCATATAAATCGTTTAGAGCCGCCGCCAGTGAAAATGTATGGGCCAGATTTTATGGAGGCATACACTTTCACAATTCATGTGTGATATCAAATCACTTTGGCGGTGTAGTTGGCGACTCTGTAGTAATCAAACTGGTAATGAAAAAATAAGCTCAATTACTTAAAAGTGAAATTATGTTTATACTTTTTCAATACAGACAGATAGTAAATAAGTGATTACAAGCAAATTATAATTTCAAAAAGCAACTTATCCCTAAATTTTTATTATAAAAGCGGCTATCGGTGGTTTAGGGATATTAATCCTATTTATCAAATCGTATATTTATATTCACTCAGTTCTGGGTTGAGATATTAGATTGATTTAGTTTTAAAGGTAGCCAGTGAGATGGCTACCTTTCTAATTTTAATAATGATCAATTGATTATTAATACAGGTTATATGTGGGTTAACGCAAGAAATCACCTTGCGATTGGCTTTAATTTTCAATAACATCTATGGCAATTATAATTATATCAGTTTGCCCGGTAGAATTTTACAATCAGATGAACACACTGAACATATTAACTCTGTACATTTGCTTAACGCTGTTAAATGATTTAATATCGTAATTGAAGACAATGGCAAGTAAGGATAGGATACAACGTTTGAAAGAAGAAACCAGGATAAACATCCTGGATGCTTCGCTTCAAATTGTTAAGGAAGAAGGATGGCAAGCTTTGAGCATGCGTAAAATTGCCGACGCTATTGAGTATACAGCGCCTATTATATATGAGTATTTTGCAAATAAGGACGCCATACTACTGGAGCTGACCCGTAAGGGATATTTGATTTTATCGAATGATTTGCAGGAAGCCAAAAGCAAACACCGTTTGCCGGCCAAGCAGTTGGAAGCCATGTGGCTTGCCTATTGGAATTTTGCCTTTGCAAATAAGGAGCTTTACCAGGCAATGTTTGGCGTAACTACAAGTTGCAGCTGTGAACTGGTTAATACCTTGTCTGAGGCAGAAAGACCCTGGGATCTGTTCAGTGAAGTAATAGGTGAGCTAATGGGTATAGAAGATATGGACTCGGACGTGATCTGTACAAAATATTACACCTTTTGGTCTGTAGTGCATGGATTAGTATCCATCAATATATTAAGCAGGGGATTTTCAGACGAGGTTAACCGCCAGGTATTAAAAGATGCTATCGGCGGACTAATAACATCCATAACCAAATAATTTTTTCGATAAAATTAAAGCATCGTTAAATTATTTAACGATGTTAAATGAAAGCAAGCTTCTACTACATCAACAATAAAAACAATACAAAATGAAAACAATCAATCGCTCCGCACAACAATTAGTTAACATCGTTAAACAATTTAATAATGTTAAATTAACGACTAAACCCCAATGCAATTTCTGCTACAGATAGCAACGGTTTACCATCAGGTATAGAAAACAAACGTCCAACAATCAATAATTAAATAACCAGTAATTCAAAATTAATCATGAAAAGTATCTATCTGGCGCTTATCGCGCTATCAATATACAGTTGTTCTCCAAAACCTCAAACAGCTGTAGCGCCGCCACCGCCTTCGTTGCCCGTGGCGACTGTTGTCTCTGGTACAGAAACTACTTACCAGGAATATCCGGCTTCAATAGAAGGCGCGGTAAATGTGGAGGTCCGCCCGCAGGTAAGCGGCGCACTTGACAAAGTATTTGTTGACGAAGGCGCTTATGTAAACGCAGGTGAGCCCATATTTAAAATTAACGAGCAACCTTACCGTGCATCTTTAAACAATGCCCAGGCCAGCTTACATGCCGCCGAAGGCGCTATGGCCAATTCGCAATTAGAAATTGATAAACTAACCCCTTTGGTTGAAAACAAAGTAGTGTCTGATTACCAGTTAAAAACAGCAAAGGCCTCATACGCAATTGCAAAAGCAAATGTGGAACAGGCAAAAGCAAATGTATCTACCGCGCAGATCAACCTGGGTTATACCCTGATAAAAGCACCTGTGAGCGGCTATATTGGCCGCCTGTTGAAAAAACAAGGCAGCCTGGTTGCCCCTGCAGATGTTGATGCGCTTACCCTATTATCTGATGTGCATAATGTACATGTGTATTTTTCTTTGGGCGAAAAGGATTTTGTAAGCTTTAAAGAGCAATATCCCGGCGAAACCTTAAAGGATAAATTGAAACAACTACCTACTGTGGCTTTATTATTAGCCGATAATAGCGAGTATACCAAACAAGGTAAGATTGACATGATAGACGGGCAGTTTGATAAAAATACAGGTGCTATTACTTTGAGGGCCAGTTTTGCAAATGCAGAAGGTTTATTACGCTCGGGCAATACCGGTAAAATACGTTTAAGCCTGCAGCATAAAGATGCTTTGATGGTTCCGGAATCTGCAACTATAGAGATGCAGGACAAGGTTTTTGTTTTTGAGCTTGCGGATAGCAATAAAGTAAGAAAACAGCCTATTGAGATCATTGGCAAAAGCGGAACTAATTACCTGGTAAAGAATGGCGTAAAAGCAGGCGACCAGATTGTACTAAGCGGTATTGACCACTTACAGGAGGGCACTGTGATACACCCGGAAAAGGCAGCCGACAAGCTTACTGCTGTTGTAAAATAATTAAGAGTCGAGACAAGAATCAAACTCTAAGAATCAAGAAAGCAATATAAACCGACGATGTAATCATCGCCCTCGCTTTTGACTCTTATAGCCTGATCCTATAAAAATTAAAATCATGTTTAAAAAATTCATAGAAAGGCCGGTATTAGCTACAGTAATCTCCATACTATTGGTGATACTGGGCGTGATCAGCCTGATCAAATTACCCTTACAGCAGTTTCCGGATATTGCCCCACCGGCGGTATTGGTAGCAGCTGTTTACCCCGGCGCTAATGCCGAGACCGTGCTGCGTTCTGTAGCACCATCACTGGAAGAGTCTATTAACGGTGTGGAGAATATGAGCTATATGAGCTCAACTGCCAGTAATGATGGCACTTTGGCTATTACTGTTTACTTTAAACAGGGTACCAATCCCGACCAGGCGGCGGTTAATGTGCAGAACAGGGTAACCCAGGCCACAAGCCAGTTACCAGCCGAAGTTGTACAACAAGGTATAACCACTACTAAACAACAAAACAGTTTAATAGGGGCCGTTGGTATGTACACCGAGGATAATAAAAAATACGACCAGACCTTTGTTGCCAACTATGCGCAGATCAATATCATTCCCGAACTTAAACGTATCCCCGGGGTAGGTTCTGCAACCATATTTGGGGGAGTAAAGGATTACTCTATGCGCGTTTGGCTTAATCCAAACCAAATGGCGGCTTACAAGATAACCCCTGCCGAAGTGATGGCAGCTATACAGGATAAAAACCTGGAAGCAGCACCCGGTAAATTTGGTGAAAGAAGCAAGGAAACATTTGAATATGTGATCAAGTACAAAGGTAAGCTCACCAAGCCGGAAGAATATGAAAACATCGCTATCCGGGCCAATGCTGATGGTTCTGTATTACATTTAAAAGATGTAGCCCGCGTTGAACTGGGTGCCTATTCCTATACCAGCGTGACCCACTTAAACGGGCACGATGGGATTGCTATCGGTATTATACAGTTAGCAGGCTCAAACGCCAATGAGATTCAGATAGCTGTTGATAAGCTGATGGAAAAAGCATCAAAGGATTTCCCGGCAGGTATTAAATTCAATAATTTTTACAGGACCAAAACCGCACTTGATGAATCAATAGATCAGGTTGAACATACGCTGATAGAAGCCTTTGTACTGGTATTTATTGTAGTATTCATTTTCCTTCAGGATTTCAGGTCGACCCTGATCCCTGCTATCGCGGTTCCGGTTGCTATAATAGGTACATTCTTTTTCATGAACCTATTTGGGTTCTCCATTAACCTTTTAACCCTGTTTGCCCTTGTGTTGGCGATAGGTATTGTGGTGGATGATGCCATTGTGGTGGTTGAAGCGGTGCACGCCAAAATGGAGCACAAACATTTGGCCCCTAAAGCCGCCACAACAGAGGCTATGCATGAAATTACAGGTGCTATTATATCTATCACCCTGGTAATGGCCGCGGTATTTTTACCTGTCGGTTTTATGAATGGGTCTACAGGGATATTTTACAGGCAGTTTGCCTTCACCATGTCAATAGCCATCGTTATATCAGCGGTTAATGCATTAACACTGAGCCCGGCGCTGGCAGCTTTATTTTTAAAGAGCAACCACCTAAAAGAAGGTGAAGTTGCAGTTAAAAAAGGATTTAAGGAAAAGTTTTACGCAGGTTTCAATAGTAGCTTTAGCGCTATTACCAACAGGTATGTTGGCGGCCTTAAATTCCTGATCCGAAATAAATGGATCAGCATGGGCGGACTTGCTTTGATCATTGTTGCTACCGTTTACCTGGTACGCACAACAAAATCAGGGTTTATCCCTACAGAGGATCAGGGTTTCGTAGCAATCTCGGTTTCAACGCCATCGGGAACATCGTTAGATGGTACCACAAAAGTGCTGAAACAAGCCGAAGATGACCTGAAAGCTTTACCGGCAGCAAGGTTTGTTACCGCAATATCCGGGTTTAATTTATTAACCTCATCAAACAGTCCGTCAGCAGCGGTAGTTTTTGTATTGTTAAAACCGAACAAAGACAGAGGTGCTGTAAAGGACATTAACGCTATACAAGACATTATAAGAGGGAAATTAGGTGGTGTAACCGGAGGCAGTTTCTTTGTGTTCAGTTTCCCAACCGTTCCTGGTTTTAGTAACGTGGAAGCATTGGATGTGGTATTGCAGGATAAAACCGGCGGCAAGCTGGATAAATTTAGCGGAGTAGCCAATAACTTTATTGGCGAACTGATGAAGAAACCTGCAATAGCTTACGCGTTTACTTCTTTCAAAGCTGATTATCCGCAATTGCAATTAGAAGTTAATGATGAAAAAGCCAATCAACTGGGCGTAAGTGTTAAGGACATACTGTCGACTATGCAGGCCTACTTTGGTAGCGCACAGGCATCAGACTTTAACCGCTTTGGTAAATATTACCGGGTGGTGGTACAGGCAGATATTGCTGACAGGACCGACCCGGCATCCATCGACCGGGTGTTTGTAAAAAACAAAACAGGTGATATGGTACCCATTAATACGCTGGTAAAACTAACCCGTGTTTATGGTTCAGAAACCGCGTCACGTTATAACCTGTTCAACTCTATTGAAATTAATGCGATACCAAAACCGGGCTACAGCTCGGGGGATGCAATCAAAGCGATACAGGAAGTTGCTGCCGCTCAATTACCATCTGGATTTGCCTATGAATTTTCAGGCCAAACAAGGGAAGAGATCTCGTCCGGCGGGCAATCAGCCATCGTATTTATGCTGTGCCTGGTGTTTGTATACTTCTTATTATCGGCACAGTATGAGAGTTACATATTGCCTTTAGCCGTAATACTATCTATCCCAACCGGTATAATAGGTGTGTTTGTGGTATTAGGCTTAACAGGTATCGAAAACAACATTTATGTACAGGTAGCATTGATAATGCTGATTGGCCTTTTAGCTAAAAACGCCATCCTGATTGTAGAGTTTGCGGTACAACGCCGAAAGGCGGGGCAGCCATTGGTTGCCGCGGCAATTGAAGCGGCCCGATTAAGGTTACGCCCTATCCTGATGACGTCATTGGCCTTTGTTTTCGGATTGTTTCCGATGAGCATTGCCACCGGACCATCGGCACAGGGTAACCACTCCATCAGTATCGGCGCAGCCGGAGGGATGGTTTCGGGTGTGTTGCTGGGCTTATTTGTTATCCCGGTGTTATTCGTAATATTTCAGAATTTGCAGGAGAAGATAACAGGGGTACCAGTAGCGGTATTGCTTGGTGAGAACGAAGCAAAAACAGGGAATGGCAATACTGTTCCTGAGTTGGAAGCGGAATATACTGTTTGATGACCGCGCTTTTCACCCTCTTTCCGGATAGCGGAGAGAGGGTTGACAAGCGCAGCGATGCAAGGGACCAAAGGATATCTTCGGAGGTAAGTTCAAATCGGCACATTCTGTCATCACTTCGTTCGGCGCCCCTCTCTACTGCCAGCAATAAAGAGGGTAAATAGATAATTTAAAAATTAAATAAAATGAAAAAGTTAATAAGCGGGCTCGCTTTTCTATTGGTAGTACTGAGCGCCTGTAACGTTTCAAAAAACATTGAAACCCCCAAGCCTGCATTGCCTGCTAATTTCAGGAATGCGGCAACCACAAGTGATACCAGCAATATAGCAGATATAGAATGGAAGAACTTCTTTACTGATGCAACGCTTCAGAAGCTGATAGACAGCGCTATTGTTAAAAATTACGACATGCAGATCGCTGTTAAAAATATTGAAGCATCACAATTGTTATTTAAGCAGGTAAAGTGGAACTATGTGCCACAAGTTGACCTGAATGTAACCGCCAATAGTACACGACCATCTGATAACAGTGTTACCGGGTTAAGTTTAAGTCAGTACGGTATAGGTTCAAAACATATTGAGGATTATTCTGCTAACCTGGCCGTTTCATGGGAAGCTGATATTTGGGGAAAGATCCGTAACCAAAGCAGGAGTGCTTTAGCTGCATACCTGCAAACTATTGAGGCAAAAAAGGCGATACAAACTAATATTGTTGCCAGTGTATCACAAGGTTATTACAACTTGCTGATGCTGGATGCCCAGTTAGCTATCGCACAAAAAAACGTAAAGCTGAATGACAGCACATTACGTATCATCCGCCTGCAATATGATGCCGGGCAGGTAACTTCCCTGGCTACACAACAAGCCGAAGCACAAGAACAGGCAGCAGCACAATTGGTGCCCCAGTTTGAGCAAAACATCGCCATACAGGAAAATGCTTTGCGCATCCTGACCGGCGAACTGCCCGATCAGATTGCCCGCAATTCAACATTAGACCAGATCTCTTTTCCACAGGATCTTTCTGCCGGTGTACCTTCAGAATTAGTGAGCCACAGGCCTGATGTGAAGAATTTCGAAATGGCTTTAATTATTGATAATGCAAAGGTGGGCATCAGCAAGGCAGAGATGTACCCTGCATTGAGAATTACAGCAAGCGGAGGCATTAACTCCTTTAAAGCAAGTAATTGGTTTAATATACCAGCATCTTTATTTGGTGTAGTTGCAGGCAGTGTAGTACAGCCCTTGCTTGACCATAAAGAGCTAAAAACACAATACGACGTAGCCAAAGTAGATCGTGAAAAAACAGTGCTGCAGTTTAGGCAATCAGTTTTAAATGCTGTTGGCGAAGTATCAGACGCTATGGTAAAAATTGAAAAGCTGAAAGAACAGCAAACTATAGCTACCAATAGGGTTAATACCCTGCAGCATGCTACCGCTAATGCCAACCTGCTGTTTAAAAACGGCATGGCCAATTATTTGGAAGTAATTACCGCCCAGGGCAACGTACTGCAGGGCGAACTGGAACTGGCATCTATTAAAAGAGATGAACTAAGTGCGGTATCAGAACTTTACAGATCGTTGGGTGGCGGGTGGAAATAATCTACCAATACCTTAAATAAAAATCCTTTGGCGTTTGCCAGGGGATTTTTTGTTTTTATTAAGTAGCTGATTTGCTTTTAGTTGAAAAGTATTTTTAATATATTTACTTTTAACTTAACCTATCGCACTATGAAGCGAATTATCACCTGTTCAGACGGAACCTGGAATGATCCCGAAGAAAAAGACGAAGGCCAGTTGGCCCCTACAAATGTTTATATTATTTCCAACCTGTTAGCCAATAGAGATGCGGCCGCCAATACCCAGGTAATACATTACCATTCAGGTGTTGGAACCACGGGAGGTGTACTCCAAAAATTAAATGGGGGAATTACCGGTGCAGGGCTGGATGCAGACATTATTGATGCCTATACATTTATTGTAAGAAATTATGAAGTTGGTGACCTGAACTATCTTTTCGGTTTCAGTCGCGGAGCCTATACAGCAAGGAGCCTTGCCGGTTTTATCGTCAATTGCGGAATATTAAAACTGGAAAACATTAGCAAGATTAACGATGCTTATGCCCTTTACCGTGACCGCGACCCAAATAGCGCTCCATGGACTGCACAGGCACAAGCATTCAGAAATACTTATAGTTATCCCCCGGCTGTACAATTTATTGGTGTTTGGGATACTGTAGGCGCCCTGGGGATTCCGCTGGAGATATTCGAATCGATTGATGCGGACAAATACAAATTCCATGACACGCAACTAAGCAGTCAGGTTCCTTTTGCTTATCATGCCCTTGCTGCTGATGAACACCGTCAAATATTTGATGCGACTTTATGGCAACATAACGATACTGCCGCCGCAGATAATCAAACTATTGAACAGGTATGGTTTGCCGGTGCACACAGGAACGTAGGGGGCGGTTATAAAGATACCGGATTAAGTGATTATACTTTGCAATGGATGGTTGATAAGGCAAAGGGTACCGGCCTCTGTTTTAACGAAACCCCTGACACTTATAATACTGATGTAGTCGACGGCGCTCTGATTAATTCAGACACCTTACCGTGGAAGATACTGGAGCATTTCGAACCCTTCAGTCGTTCTATTTCCGTTGATGATCAGCAATCCGTTTCTCCCACAATTTACCAGCGCATAGACGGGAATAGTGAATACATTCCAAATATACATCTACCGCCTAACCCGAATGTAAGCCCACCTGTATAACCACAAATTTGGACATATAGCAAGCAGGCGGCTACCTTAATTATTGAGGCCATTGAAAGCATTTCCCATAAACTGCTATTGAATTGGCGTTATTCCATGAGCATTTAGTTAAGATGTCGATTTTTAGAAATACACGAGCATAGTCCCTGTCCCGACCCAACCGCGAATTAATACGTCAAAGAACATTTAAATTATTTTCACAAATAATTAATGATATGATGGAATACCTGTGGCATGTGAGTGTTGCGGAAATAAATGTAAACCCCAGCTCTGGCGCGGGCTGTAAGGATGGTATATACAAATTTACAGGATTGAATCGACTAATGTGGTGACATTATATTGCCACCGCATTAAAAGTTAAATTATTTAACTATTGTGGCGTTACAGGCGTTAAGTGTAACACCCTGGCGCTGCAAGTGAGGAAACAAACGCATGAGCCTCCCAACAAAATAACTTGAGCTTTATAACAAAACTATCCGCTACCATTCGTGTTACCTTTGTTTAATTAAAATTCAAAAGACGATGACAAAAATATGGTTTATAACAGGCAGCTCCCGCGGATTGGGGCGCAGCCTTACTGAGGCAGTTTTGGCAAAAGGCGACAAGGTTGCTGCCACAGCCCGCAACACAGAAGCATTGAATGATTTGGTTGAAAAATATGCTGGTCAAATTTATCCCATACAACTGGATGTGACCGATTATGGGATGGTTCACCAGGCCGTTGCTGATACCGTGGCACATTTCGGGAAGATTGATATATTGGTAAATAATGCCGGCTTTGGTATTACCGGCGCAGCAGAAGCTTATACAGATGAGCAAGTTCGCAGTCAGCTGGAAACCAACCTGTATGCACCTATTGAAATAACCCGTGCCGTATTGCCTTACATGCGCAAGCAGCGTTCCGGGCGTATTTTGCAGATCAGCTCAATCGGCGGCCGCGTAGGTAACCCGGGAGTATCCATTTACCAGGCGGCTAAATTTGGTTTGGGTGGTTTTAGCGAATCACTGGCAAAAGAGGTAGCGCCGCTCGGCATATTGGTAACCTGTGTGGAGCCCGGTGGATTTCGTACGGATTGGGCCGGAGCGTCTATGACCTATGCACCGAAAATTGAAGGTTATGATACCGTAGATCAACGGGCCGAACTATTTACAAGCGGCAAATTTGTTCCGATGGGTGATCCTGATAAGGCCGCTAAAGTAATGGTTGAACTTGTAGAAAACCCTAAACCTCCTGTACACCTGGTATTGGGAAGCGAAGCAATAGGCATGCTGAAAAATGCCAATGCTGCCAGGGAAGAGGAGATGGAAAAATGGATGCCTGTAAGTATTTCTACGGACCATGATAAAGCCGAAAATTTCCTGGAAACAAAACTTGGTAAAAAATTCTACGGGGCGAAAAGTTAAATGCATAATTTGATCAATGCAAAAGCAAGAAAAAGTCAAGAGATTGCCCAACATATTATATTCCTGCTACTCGCATAAAAGCAGTGAAGGCGAACAGTTTATACCCGAGCATGTGTTCGGGTATATTTTGTCTGGCAGTTCGGAAATTTATTTGGGTGGTAAGAACAATATTTTTAAAGAAGGCGATTTCAGGTTTTTCAGGAAAAACCAATTGGCCCGATATACTAAATATCCACCGCCGGGTGGAGAGTACCGCTCAATCAGTATTGTGATGGATCAGAATACTTTGCGCAGCATGAGCGAGGAACTTAACCTGCATGCAGACCAGCCTTATACAGGCGAAGGGGCATTGCTTTTAAAGCCCAATAACTTATTCAGGAATTATATTGACTCTATAACACCCTACCTGGATAATAAAGGCGATATCAGCAAGGTACTGACCATCCATAAAGTAAAGGAAGCCATTATGATCCTCCTGGAAACATGCCCTGAGCTTAAAGACATCCTATTCGATTTTAGCGAGCCGGGGAAAATAGATCTGGAAGCCTACATGAACGAGCATTATAAATTCAATGTGGATATTAGTCGCTTTGCTTATCTTACCGGAAGGAGCCTGGCTACTTTTAAAAGGGATTTCGAGCGGATATTTCATACTTCTCCCAATCGCTGGTTACAGGGAAAACGGTTACATGATGCTTATTACCTGATCAAGGAAAAGGGACTAAAGGTATCTGATGTTTATATGGAAGTTGGGTTTAAGGATTTTTCTCACTTCTCATTTGCTTTTAAAAAAACTTATGGGGTTACGCCGTCAAAACTGGCGTAACTCTGTTATTTCTCAGTCTCTTCGTTTTCAGTTTCCAGGCGTACCTTTTTCAGATCGATACGTATCAGAGCGAATAAGCTCATGTAAACATTCGCCACAAATACCAATGCAAAGCCGGCAATGAGGTATCCGCGCCAATCATTAAACAGCAGTTGATAATTAGTTAGGATAAGCATAACAGCTGTTATATAATGACTGAAACAATACTCGCAGGTAAACAGGTAAAAAAACTTGCGCTCTGCAATGTTTTTGGCGTTATGGCAGCGCTTTAAGCAATACTCGCGGGGCTCCCTGAAGACCTCCTCGTGAGTTACCGTCCATGCTATGCAGGCAATTGGGATAGCCAGAATAAATAACCAAACAATTTGCGTACTTAATGCCATATAGGTCAAATGGTTTAACGGTGAAAATGTTTGAGCGCCTATAGTTTATACGCGTGCAGATGAAAAAGATCAAATTGGGTATCTGCAACTGATAATATTTATTTTCTGGTGCTTTTATGATTTTTGGAGTTACTATTTATTTATGTTAACTTTCTAAAAATTAAACCATTATGAAGCATTTGTCATTTTTTGCAATAGTTGTTTTTTGCTGCGGATGTAAACCATCTACCGAACAAAAGGATGTTAAACTCTATACCATTGAGCAGCTATATAACAACAAGGCCATCAGCGGCGCTGATTTTAATGCGGATGAAAGCCAGGTGCTGGTTCATGCGAACAATACGGGTATTTATAATATATATTCTATTTCTGTTGCAGATACGGTTATGAAACCCCTAACCCATTCTGTTAAGGATTCTTATTTTGCTGTGGGTTATGTGCCCCGTACAAATAATTTCCTTTACAGTGCCGACCAGGGAGGGAATGAGAATAGCCATATCTATTTGCAGAAACAGGGTATTGCCACGGTGAAAGATATTACTCCCTGGCCCAACAGCACCAACAGTGTTGCCGGCTGGAGCGATGATAAAAAATATATTTACATTTCAAGTAATAAGCGCAACCCTAAATTTTATGACATCTATAAATTAGATACAGCCAGTTGGAGCCCAACGCTGCTTTACCAAAATGATGGGGGATATTTCCCCGGGCCTATCTCTCACTCTGAGCGGTATATTACCCTTAATAAACTAATCACTACGGATAAAAACGAGCTTTATATTTACGATATACAAACCAAAACGCTTAAACGGCTTAGCAGTGACCATGAAGCCACATGGAACCCACAGGCTTTTGAAAAGGATGACGTGGCCTTGTATTATACCACTAATGATGGCAACGAATTTACCTACCTGGTTAAATATGACCTGGCAAACGGTAGCACATCCAAAATATACGCTACCAAGTGGGATGTAACCGGGATGGATATAAGCGAGCATCAGAAATATCATTCCATATTTATCAACGAAGATGGCAAAAGCAAAGTGCTGATATTTGACCATGCAACGGGCAAGCAACTTGATTTTCCGGAGATAAAGGATGGTGAGATAAAAAATGAGACCTTCTCTTCCAGCGAAAAAAATATATTGCTCACGGTGGGCAGCAGCCGGAGCCCCGATAATTTATACGTATACAATTTTGAGCAGAAAACCCTTAAACCCATCACGCGGACGCTAAACCCAGAAATAAGTACGGACGAACTGGCTATAGCAGAGGTAGTCCATTTCAAATCGTTTGACGGGCTCACGATACCGGCTATATATTACAAACCGCTGAATGCAAGCAAAGACCATAAAGTGCCCGCCATGCTTTGGATACACGGCGGGCCCGGTGGCCAATCAAATACATCATTCAGCAATCAGATTCAATTCCTTGTAAATCATGGTTATGCTGTACTAGCGGTGAATAACCGCGGCAGTAGTGGCTACGGCAAAACATTTTACAAACTCGACAATAAGGATCACAGCAATGGTGACCTAAAAGATTGTATCTGGGGCAAAAAATGGCTTCAGCAACAGGATTATATAGATACCGCTAAGATTGGCATTGAGGGTGGCAGCTACGGCGGCTGTATGGTACTTGGCGCGCTTGCATTCCATCCCGAAGAATTTAAAGTGGGGGTTGATCTTTTTGGTGTTGCCAATTGGATACGTACACTTCGCAGCATACCACCTTATTGGGAGGCCGAGCGCAAGGCCCTTTATGATGAATTGGGTGACCCATATACTGCAGACAGTGTACACCTGAAAAAGATCTCGCCGCTATTTCATTATAAAACCATTAATAAACCACTGCTGGTTTTCCAAGGACTGAATGATGTGCGTGTGCTGCCCGTGGAAAGTAAAGAAATTGTTGAGGGGGTGAAAAAGAATGGCGTGCCGGTAGAATATGTTACCTATCCAAATGAGGGCCATGGCTTTACTAAAAAGGAAGATCAGATAAAGACGGCTAAAACTACGCTGGAATTTTTGGATAAGTATTTGAATAAAAAATAGGGCTGTTTAACCTGGTTCGCGTGAAAGATGTTGTCATGTTTAAAGCATTAAGGCGTATCGTGTGAGGCAAAGTATTGATTTTAATTTACAAACACCTCATCCATAAAAACCCATGACGGTTTGCCTTTGGCTGAGTGCCATTTGGGGAGCTTTTTGATGGGACTGGCTACTATTTTTATACAATTAATTGGGTTGGTTTCATTCAGCTTGCAGTTTAACCCTATTATTAACGGGGGATCGTCCTTTTTGGGGCCAGAAGGCCTTAATACGCTTATCAATTTTAAATGCTGCTGATCTTTGCCGCCCCATACCTGTATTTCAGTTGGCAAAAATATCTGGGCGCCGGGTACCTTCAGGCAGTCCAGCGTTAATATGCGAGGCTTTACAGGGTCTTTAAAAAACAATACAACACCAATATCTGCCTGTGCCGCCAGCCATTTATTGTTCCCGAAATTCATGCCGCCCAGTTCACCATCGATCAGGGTTTTTGCACCATCGGCCTGGTATAGTTCACTAACCTGTGTTAATAGCGCAATGCTATCCGGCTTAAAAGTGTTTTTATAAAAGGTATAGCTAACAATGTCGCTACCGTACCAACCGGCTTTATACGCCTTAGCTTTTACAGTTGTATTAGCGCTGATGAGGACGCCGGGTTGGTATAAAGGCGACTTAATACTATCAGGATCAGTTCCATCGGTAGTGTAACGCATATTGACCCCCTTGATAGGGTGGCCCATCAGAAGCGGTATTGGTTTGGTGAAAACAAATGCTGTATTTTTAATTTGAGGCGGTATAAGCTTCATAGGTTTGCCATCATCCTTAAAGCCTTCAATAATGGTTATATTTTTATTGGCACTTTTCAAAGATTGCACTTCGGCCGTGGTTAAACCAGTATTCCATATGGATAATTCTTTTAAATTTTTGAAGGAGTGCAATTGACTTAATGCTTGAGGGTTTAATTTTGTACCTGCGAGAGAAAGTGAACGTAAATACTTTAAAGAGGCCAGATCTTTTAAACTATTTCCGGTGATGTCGGTAAAATTAAGGTCAAGGGTGCGCAGGTTCTCAAATTTGGCAATGGTTTTAAGTTCGGCGTCCTTTACCGGCAATTTATGCAGATCGAGGGATACTACCTGCTTTTTGATCTCATTTAACCCCTCCAGTATCTTAGGGCTATAAGCGCTCTTATTATAAACATCAACAGCCAGCGCCGGCGAGCCTTCTGCCAGCGGGTAAACCCCGCAGTAATTGTTATTTAGTTTTTTGACCACCTTTTCATCGGCAGCGGCAAAATCATAATGCTCTTCGGGTGTTTCGGCAGGTTTCAGGAACAAGGAGGCTATTATCCTTAATGAGTCATCTGCCGGGAGATCGGTTACCTTTTTTTTGAAGTCGGCATTTTCTTTTATCCACAAATAGAGCACATTCATTTCCGCAGGTGTCAATTGCGTTTTGCCGGATGGCGGCATGTGTTTTTTCTCTTCTTCGGGTAAATGTATACGCTGCAATAAAAGACTGATCTGCGGCTGGCCGGGCACAAACAACTTCCCTGTTTTTCCACCTTTTAAAATGGATTTTTCATCAACCAGCATCAAGCCGCCTTTTAGCTTGTCGGGATTATGACAGCCCATGCATTTATTCTCAAAAATAGGCTGCACCAGGTCGCGGTAAACCAACGCCTGATCGATGGGAACTAATGGCCTGGTATTTTGCATCACCGGGGCCAGAACAAAGTTATCGCCGTGGGTGATATTGGCGCCATAATGCCCAGCAAGCAGCAGGAAAAGCACTATGATAACGGAACCCGATCTGGCCATCACTGAATTGTACCACGTATTGGTACGAAGCCAGTAAATAAAGGTGGAAATGAACACAATGCTTACACCAAACCATTTATGCCATTGTATATCGCTGCCATCATAACCTGATTCCCTTGACAGGAACAAGCCCATAATTGCGGTAATGGCAGAAAATATTGCACCGGCAAGCAGCAGTGTGGTTGTAAATTCCTGGTAAAACTTTTCTGCAATGAAGGCTGATCTGAAACGAAAAAATTCCAGCAGCATGGCTATCATTAGTATAACAATAGGAAAGTGTAATATAAGCGGATGAAGCCTGCCCACCGGCTGCAGCCAACGCGGGATAACCAAATGGTTGCCCGCTAAGAGTAAAATAACAATGAAGATATTAAAAGCAAATAACAAATTACCTGCAATACCTTTGTGGCTGCTTTTGATCATTTAGCTGGCAGCAAAAAATTAAACACGGGTGAATTTATACGGATATACCTTACCCGAGGCCCATTGCGCCACGTATAGGTTTTCATCATTATCCACGCATACATCATGCGGATTTAAAAATATTTTTTCGGCCTGGGCCATTGGCTGCAATACGCCATCCTTATATACAGGTTCGGTACCGCCCAGGTTGGAAACTACTTTATTGTTTTTATCTAATATGGTTGTAAAGCCGGAGTCCCTTACACCCAGATCTGGCGAGCGCAATACTGCTGCATATAAATAATCGCCTTTAATTACCGGGCGGCACACACAGGCGCCGGGCAGTTTGATCACTTCCTGCAATTTACCATCCATACTAAAGCGTTTAAAACAGTTGCGGGTGCGATCAGTGATCAATAAGGTTGGCGTACTATAACGACGATCGATCACTATACCATGTGCATTGTCTAAATGATCATCGCCATC
>JAQBOK010000258.1 GCA_028288085.1 Mucilaginibacter sp. | reverse complement strand
ATACAGTGTTTACACGGGCTTCGTATCTTTTTTGATAAGTATTAATTTCAGTACCCTGCTGATCTAAATAACCAACTGAAAAATAGTAGTTATTTTTATCACTTGATCCGCTTCCTGATATTGTATGGTATTGGATAGGAGCCGCCTTAAATATTGCATGGAACCAATCTGTACCTGTTTGGTTAAATTTCTGGATAAGAAAGTCAACTGATGGGTCTGACGGGTCAAAGTGATATGACGATAGATCAAGTGGTGTGCTGGTAGCGTTAGGGAATACACCAGCTATGCCAGGTCCCTGGTAGCCATAAATCGGAACAGTGCCTGCACCACCTGGATAAATTGCTTTACCAACGGTATTATCACCTGCAAGGTAAGTAAGCTGTGACATTTCCTGCGGATTAGCAGCATTGTAAACATTACCGCCCTTAGGCACTTGGGTACCATAAAACGCATCATAAGTAAATACAGATTTACCGGCTTTACCGCGTTTGGTTGTGATTACTACCACACCATTACCACCCGATACACCATAAATGGCGGCCGCACCAGCATCCTTTAACACCTGGATGCTTTCAATATCATTTGGGTTAAGATCTGACATTGAAGTGGACTGAACTCCATCAATCACAAATAAAGGTTGTGAGTTTTTAAAGTTGGAAATACCACGTATAAAAACAGAACTTGCTGCACCCGGGGCACCTTGTGTAATAACGGTAACACCCGCAGCCTGACCTTGCAATAATTGGTCTGTACTACTTGCAGGTATTTTTTTCGCCGCGCTTAGGTCAACAACAGCAACAGCGCCGGCAATGTCCTTTTTGCGTTGAGAGGTGTAACCAGTCACCACTACTTCGTTCAAATTACTGTTGGTTGCTTCCAGCGTAATTGTTCCAAGTGAGGCGCCGGTTATTGCAACCTGCTTGGATTGGTAGCCAATGAAGGATATTACTAATACATCACTGGTGGTCGCGCTAAGCGAAAAAACACCATTTGCATCAGTAACCGCACCTGCATTTGTACCTTTAATTTTTACGGTAGCGCCAATTACCGGTTGTTTGTCATCACTGCCAATGACTTTACCGGTAATTCTTGTTTGAGCTGTAACTACCAATGAGGAGAGAGTGCATAATATCAGTACGCACATCGTCCTTCCTTTTAGAAGTAAACTTTTAAACATGAGATTGAGATTTAGTTGATTAATTTATTTATTTGATTTAGTTGATAATGAATTCTAATTGGAAATAATTATTGATTGCCGGTTCACTGGCTGGGGTCAAAACGCATTACGCGGCAGCCCTTAAAACCATACGGAATTCGTGAAAAACGGCTAAAAGAGAAAAAATGTAAAGGTTTTATCATTTAATTTAGTTAGTAACAAACTTTAAAAAACAATCGCTGTCCTTTTTTTCGGATACACCTTTTCATGCTTTAACATGCAGTATGTATCAAAATCAATAATGGTATAATAATATCAGGTTATATATGTTTCCCATCTACCCGGGAAAACTAAATTGGTACTGCAACTAATTTAAACAGAGTGTACTGTTTACACAAGTATATTAAGACGATTTACAAATTAATTATTTTTAAGACATAAAACGCAATAACATTATAAAATATCTATAATAAATTATAAATAATATCGACAAACCATTAGAAAATTGTAAAAATTGCAATGTAAAATTACTGTTATACTTCATACTACCCATCCAAAATGGTATAGTTTCGTATTATAAATGGTTAAAAGGCAATATATCTTTAAACTTTGAGCAAATAAATATTTGTTAACGCAAGCGCACCTCCCAGATATCAAAGTGTTAAAATATCATCATGTTTGAGCGCAAGAGTATCACTTAGATTTCAGTAATTTTATCCCGATTAATTGTTGAAATTACATTTAACAAGCTGTAAATCACATTAAAGAATAGTGCACTTTAATAGCGGTGAACAAAGTAAAAAGGCTACAACAGTTCATACTGTTATAGCCGTTGTTGTTTTTTAGCTAAACCGTGTGGTTTTGCCGTTGCCCACTTTTACAGGTAAAATAATATCAGTCTGTTGTTTATTTAATCCACTGCACAGATGCTGCATGTACATCACTTGAATTTGCGCCGATCTGTATAATAAACTCACCCGGCTCCCAATCGTAATTTAGCTTATTATTATAAAACTTCAGGTCTTGCGGGGTGATATTAAACGACACTTGTTTTTGCTCTCCGGGTTGAAGTTTTATTTTTTTATAATTTTTTAATTCCTTAACAGAACGGCTGATGCTGGCCACCGGATCGCTAACGTAAAGCTGCACCACCTCTTCGCCTTCTAATTTGCCGGTATTGCTAACGGTAACCGTTGCAGTAAGCGTTTCATTACCTTTTAAACTGGTTTTACTTAATTTCACGTCACTATAATTAAAGGTGGTGTAGCTCAAACCATAGCCAAATGGATAAAGCGGGTCATTGGAAATATCTATGTAATCTGATTTAAATTTTGCGGAGCCTTTTCCGTCAAATGGACGGCCTGTATTTTTGTGGTTATAATATATAGGTATCTGGCCTACGCTGCGCGGGAAAGTCGCTGTGATTTTTCCGGCCGGGTTATAATTGCCAAACAACACATCAGCAATGGCGTTGCCCGCTTCTGTACCTGGTGCCCATACATCTAAAATGGCATTTAAATGTTCGTTTTCCCAGGTAAGTGTAAGGGGGCGTCCGTTAAATAATACCAATACTATAGGTTTGCCTGTTTTGTAAAGAGCTTTCAATAATTCTTTCTGGCTCTCGGGTATGCTGATATCCGACCTGCTTGATGACTCGCCCGACATGTTTGCCGATTCGCCAACAACCGCAACTACTACATCCGCTTTTTTTGCTGTTTCCACAGCCTCGTCTATCATTTCTTGTGGCGCCCGTTTGTCTTTTACCTGGTGTGCACCAAAAAACCACGACCGCTCATTTAAAAGCGAATCATCGGTTATGTTTGATCCCCTTGCATACAAAATATTGGCATTAGAGCCCACCAGGTTTTTTATCCCGTCAATTACGCTAATAGATTTATTCGGATCACCGGCCACAACCCATGTACCCAGCATTTCTGAGTGGTTATCAGCTAATGGGCCAACCAATGCTATCGTTCCTGATTTTTTTAAGGGTAATATTTGTTCTTTGTTCTTCAGTAATACAAATGAGTGCTCGGCCGTTTCCCTTGCTGCTTTACGGTTGGCTTCGGTTAACTCTGTTTTTGATTCCACATCGGCA
>JAQBOK010000120.1 GCA_028288085.1 Mucilaginibacter sp. | reverse complement strand
CCTTTGAAGGGAATACAGCAAGTATTGTTTGAAATAGAAAAATTTAACAGTTAATAAAGCCTGCAGGCTCAAGTATATGGCAAAAAAGAAAACCGATACCGGAAATGATACACCAGAAAAAAAAGCCGGTGTAGAAAAAGCTAAGCCCGTTGCAAAGAAACCGGCTGCGGCCGATAAGGCAGTAAAGGGTGCTTCAGCAGAAAAGTCATCCTCAATAAATAAAAAATCAATGCCTGCAGAAACAGTAAAAAACAAAGTTGAGGTTTACAGCCGTTTTACCGATTTTGATATTGGCCTGTTCAAATCGGGCAAACATTTTAAACTGTATGAAAAATTTGGCTCCCATGTAATCAAAGTTAATGGCGTTGTGGGTACTTACTTTGCCGTTTGGGCGCCAAACGCACAGCATGTAGCTGTTATAGGGAATTTTAATTATTGGGACCGCGGCACCCATTCTTTATTTGTACGCTGGGATGCTTCTGGTATATGGGAAGGTTTTATTCCGGATATAGGTGATGGCGAAACTTATAAATATTACATCAAATCATCTACCGGCGAGGATCTGGAGAAATCAGACCCTTTCGCTCTTCGCTGGGAAGAACCACCCCGCACTGCATCAATAGTCGCTGATACTTATTACGAATGGAGCGATGCAAAGTGGATGAAAAACCGTCACGAACACAATGCGATAGATAAACCTTATTCTGTTTACGAGGTGCATATTGGCTCCTGGGCGCGTAACCCTGAAAGTCCGGACGAATTTTATACTTATGAGCAGCTGATAGATAAACTGGTGCCTTATGTAAAGGAAATGGGCTTTACGCACATAGAGTTTATGCCGATAGCTGAGCATCCGTATTATCCAAGCTGGGGTTACCAGGTAAGCGGTTATTATGCGGCATCAAGCAGGTACGGAACGCCAAAGCAATTAATGAAACTGGTAGAAGCGTTTCATAAAGCAGAGATTGGCGTAATACTGGATTGGGTGCCTTCGCATTTTCCGGGTGATGCACACGCCTTGTATAAATTTGATGGCACGCATCTTTATGAGCATGCTGACCCGCGTAAAGGCTTTCATCCCGACTGGAAATCCTACATATTTAATTATGGCCGTAATGAGATACGCGCATTCCTTATCAGCAATGCCTTGTTTTGGCTCGACCGCTATCATATAGATGGCCTGCGTGTTGATGCGGTAGCATCCATGCTTTACCTTGATTATTCGCGTAATCATGGAGAATGGGAGCCAAATCAATACGGAGGTAATGAAAACCTGGAAGCTATATCATTTCTTAAAGAGTTTAATGAAGCTTGTTACAGCCATTTTCCGGATACCCAAACCATTGCCGAAGAATCAACTTCATTTACTGGAGTGAGTCGCCCGGTTTATACTGGTGGCTTAGGTTTTGGTATGAAATGGATGATGGGGTGGATGCACGATACGATCAGGTATTTTTCAACTGACCCATTATTCCGCAAGTATCATCATAACCAGATCACGTTTAGCCTGATCTATGCCTTTACAGAAAACTTTATGTTACCGTTTTCACATGATGAGGTTGTGTATGGTAAAGGTTCTATGCTGCGCAAAATGCCGGGAGATGAGTGGCAGCAATTTGCCAATTTGCGATTGGTTTATAGTTATATGTTTACCCATCCCGGAAGTAAATTATTATTTATGGGGGCCGAATTTGGACAGGGTGGCGAGTGGAATTTCAGCCAATCACTGGAGTGGTATGTGCTTGAATATCCAAATCATTTAGGCATACAAGAAACGGTTAAAGCATTAAATAAATTATATAGAACTGAGCCTGCCTTATACGAAAAGAGCTTTGAAGGAAGTGGTTTTGAGTGGATAGACGGTGGTAATTCAAATGATGCTATACTGATTTATAGCCGCAAAGGTTTTGATGCTAAGAACGATTTGGTAGTTGTTTTGAATATGACCCCAACACCCCACCAGAATTTTAGGGTAGGAGTGCCGGATAGCGGGAATTGGACGGAAATATTTAATTCGGACGCGAAAGTGTTTTGGGGTAGCGGGCTTACCAATGATAACGCTGTAAAAACTGAAACGGTTTTATGGCATGGAAGGCAAAACTCCATCGTTGTTAACTTACCACCTCTTGGCGCTTCGGTTTTTAAAAGGGTTAAATAATAAGTATGAAACATAATGGCTTGTAAAGGGTTGATGTTTTAACTATAACCTTTTATGAGCTATAAATTTTTTTATTTATACCTGGCTGGAGGCACCATTGCCCTGCTTTTACTTATTTATCAAATTTTAGCCTATTATCCTGATTTAAGCGATACCGGTATATTTCTCAATTTGATACCTGTACTATTGCTTTATTATATGGCCTTCAAAGTACGCCGCGAAAAAGAGGATAAGGACCTGATGTAATTATTTGAATAATTGTATCATTGAGTAATAACCTTTACATCGGTGTACCTATTTCCGGATGGGGCAATTTGACCGCGCAACTGTATCATAATCGTACACCAATTGTCCGCAAGCGAACACTTGAGGATTAATTTTTATTGTAAGTTATTTATTTACAGATAATTAACTGTTTGGTATAAGTTTTTATGATGATAGTTTTTAACCAGGCTCATTCATGATAAAAAACTACCTTAAAACAGCTTTCCGCAGTTTCAGTCGGCATAAGTTGTTCACTTTCATTAATGTAATCGGCCTGTCAATAGGTATAAGTGCCGCACTGGTTATTTATCTTATTGTTCACTATGATTTTACATTTGATAAGTTCCATAAAGACAGCGATAGGATATACCGTGTAGTAACCAACTTTACATTTGAGGGTCAGCCGGCTTACAATGGCGGTGTCAGCGGGCCGATACCGGGTGTGGTTAAGTCGCAA
>JAQBOK010000189.1 GCA_028288085.1 Mucilaginibacter sp. | reverse complement strand
CCGGTGGTGATCTGCTTAAAATGTTTCAGGTCAGCCGGTAGATACCAAAGCAATTGATTGTCTTTGCCGATGGCGTTGTTTTCTGATATTGCTACTACTATGGATTTTATCATTAGTTATTTTGTCTGCACCGCTTATTAAACTGATTAAGGATTTCGCGGATTTGGTACAAATAAATCATATTACTTCTTTAATTCTAAAACTTTAATTCAGACGATAAATTATTACACTGCCACTGCCCCTTTAATGTGAGGCCATGGATCATAATTCTCTAAAGTGAAATCCTCAAACTTGAACTGGAAAATATCTTTTACATTAGGATTGATCTTCATGGTTGGCAACTGACGTGGCTCACGGGTTAGCTGCAAGTTTGTTTGCTCGATATGATTATTGTAAAGATGGGCATCGCCAAAAGTATGTACAAAATCGCCGGGCTGAAGATCGCAAACCTGCGCCAACATCATTGTTAGCAAAGCATAAGAAGCGATGTTAAAAGGTACACCCAGAAATATATCGGCGCTGCGTTGATATAATTGGCAGGAAAGCTTTCCATCGGCAACGTAAAACTGAAAAAGGCTGTGACAGGGCGGTAGTGCCATGTTTTCCACATCGGCCACGTTCCAGGCAGATACCATGATGCGGCGTGAGTTGGGATTATTCTTGATTTGATCTACTACCTGGCTGATCTGGTCAATATGCCCACCATCGGCTTTTGGCCACGAGCGCCATTGGTAACCATACACCGGTCCAAGGTTGCCTTGTTCATCAGCCCATTCATCCCATATACGTACGCCGTGCTCTTTTAAGTAAGCAATATTGGTATCACCTTTTAAAAACCATATCAGCTCATGTATGATGGACTTAAGATGCAGCTTTTTAGTAGTGACCAACGGAAACCCGTCTTGCAGGTTAAAACGCATCTGATAGCCAAAAACACTTATGGTTCCGGTTCCGGTACGGTCATGTTTTTGTACGCCATTCTCCAAAACGTGCTTCATCAAATCGAGGTATTGTTTCATTTATAGTTGATTAGGTTGATTGAGTTGATTAGGTTGATTGAGTTGAAATTTAAGTCTTCAACGTTTTAGCCTTGCAACTTTACAACGGTTTCCGAACACAAAGAAAAATAATCTATTTTTGGTATCCTACGGTTGTGCAAAAAAACATGCCGTGTTAATCAATCCGATGATCGTATTTCCAAACGCAAAGATCAATATAGGTATCAATATAACCGACCGAAGGCCAGATGGTTATCATAATATCGAAACCATATTTTATCCGCTGCCTATTTATGATGCGCTTGAGGCGTTGCCAGGTGATAATTTAACTTTTCAGTCTTCGGGGCTGGATATACCGGGTATACAGGATGACAATCTCTGTATAAAGGGATATCACCTGATAAAAAAAGACCACGCGCTGCCTCCGTTAAATATTTATCTGCACAAACATATTCCGATAGGTGCGGGGCTGGGTGGGGGATCGGCAAATGCTGCGTTTTTTATCAAACTGGTGAATAATTTGTTTGATTTAGGATTAACAACGGAAAATATGCTTTACTATGCCCGGCAGTTAGGTGCCGATTGTGCTTTTTTCATCGAAAATAAACCTTTGTTCGCTTTCGAAAGAGGAGATCAGTTTGAATCTGTTACACTTGATCTTTCTAAATATAAAATAGTTCTGGTAATGCCCCCGGTTCACGTATCAACAGGGGAAGCTTATCGTGAGGTTAAACCTGCCCCTGTAAAACAATCGTTATATGAACTGATATCAGAACCGATCCAGGAATGGAAACATCATATCAAAAATGATTTTGAGACATCTGTTTTTAAAAATCATCCTATAATACGAGGGGTAAAGGCTTCATTGTATGATGCCGGCGCAATTTATGCCAGTATGAGTGGGAGTGGGGCCTCTGTTTTTGGAATATTTGATAAAAAGCCTGATCTGTCTGAACTGGAAAAAACAAACAAGGTGTTTTATTAGATTCTGGATTTTTAATTTCAGATTTATAGAAATTGCGGAGTCAAATCCGGTACCCGAATAAATTAAATTCCCGCGTCTTCAGTTACGCCACGTCCTATAGCTTCCGCCCAGTCACGCTCGCCCCAGCCTTTTGCAACAGCGCTCAGCAAACGGTTATGTATGGCAGTACCTATCGGCATTGGTGTTTCGCTTTGCTGCGCCAGCTTAAATGTCAGCCTCGCGTCTTTGTATCCTAATTTTGCTTTAAAACCTACAGGCTCATATTGTTTGTTGGCTATCAGCTTACCATAATTTTGGTAGATAGGAGCGTTGAAAATAGTAGAACCAAAAAAGTCGGCCACTTTAGCCCTGTCCAATCCATTTTTTTCAGCAAGGGTAAATGCTTCGGCCATTATTTCGAGTGATGACATGATCATGAAATTTCCGGCGATCTTTACTACGTTGGCACCTCCGGCATCCTCACCAAAATCAAATACACCTTGTCCCAGGCATCCGAGGATAGGTTCGGCAGTCTCTTTTGATTTCTTATCGCCCGATACGCATATCCAAAGCTTTTTTGCCGCTGCTGCTTCCGGCCGTCCAAATACAGGAGCTGTTAAATAGCTGCTGCCTCCATTTTTGTGCAGCGCAGCTAGTTGCTGTGAAACGTCTGGCGATACGGTGCTCATGGAGATATGCAGGCCGTCTTTCTGCAAGGTTTGTAATATGCCGTCGGTACCGGTTACCGTTTCCTTTACTACATCGTCATCCGCAAGCATTGTAATTACCACAGCAACATTCCTGGCAGCTTCTGCAGGGGTTTTGCATTTGCTGATAGACGATTGGTCCAACTCATCAGCCTTTGAAATTGTGCGGTTGTAAACCTGCAAATGATACCCTGCAGCTATTAGGTTTTTGGCCATGTTGAGGCCCATATTTCCGAGCCCAATAAATCCAAGTTTCTTTTCCATAGTTCAATTGATATAATTCTTATCCTCATCACTTAGTGTATCAGATGGTTTCTTTGAATTTTCAATTTCTTCATCCTGACCTTTAATATATCTTGGCTTGCCAGGACGCCCAACCAGTACACCTACAATAAAGGCTACTACTGCAACAGACAACAACATTACAAGTTTTGAAACGCGAAAACTTGAAAATAAAAAATTGAATAATACTTCGTCTGTATTTTGCATGATCACTACAGTAAGCAATACTGTAATGATAATAATGACCATTGTTTTTATCCTCATGATGATTTTGGTTTAACAGTAATTATAAGATGTGGTTTTTTAAAGTTGAATGAAAATTTGCAATAAATTATTGCTCGATTAAATCTACAAAAATCAAGGGTGCCGGATACTGCTTCCTGAAAATATAATCTCTATTGTTTTGTAATCTGAGTATAGAATAAAAACTGACTTAATGCCTCTTTAATTTGAGTGGCTAACCCACCTGCATTTTTCAGTCGCTAAAGTATAGGGATGATAATATTCTAAAATCAGCTGTTGCAAACAGGTTGAAATCTCCCACTTAATTCTTAATGAAATCACGCTTTTTAAGTGAGCATTTTATTCGTTGAAATTTCAAACGGTATACAAGTTCATTATGCATACTAAAAATTTAAAAATACGAGTTCTGATTTCAATACACACAGGTATTGATTTGCTGAAAATAAACTGATGTAAATTATTACTCTATTTAAACGAATTTAAATTTCTCATTTATAATTAATTATAAATGAAAATTTCGTTCTTTTTTTACAATTACTAATTATATTAGTTTTGTGAATTTTTTGAATGGTCATTTTTATTAAACTATTGCTTTTGTTAACAAATATAAATATTTGATTATCAGATATATAATATACACGTGTTAATTTGCTATTTATAGTTTTTGTATTAAAAATAACTATATATAATCGTTAAATTGTACTATCAGGATCGATGGGTGCTGGCAAAAGTAAATACACTAAGCAAAATTTGAATTTTGAGCCTGCTTGTCCGAAACTATTATGTTGAAGGATTTGTGCTGTCTAAAATGATCGTGGCTTAAAACGCTTTAAAATGCTTCTGTAGAATACGGCGTTGATGGTCTCCATCCTACCCCAGGCGGCCTGAAGAGGGTGTGGATGTTAAGCAGATTTAAGAATATAAAAGAGAAGATGGGAAAGTTAACTAACGGATTTTTCTTTTGATAATCTGTTTTTGGGCTACCGGAAATAGAAAGATAGTCGACAATATAATGACTGCCCCCACCCAGAAACCGACTGTCATTTTATTCATATCGCCAAAAAATACGAAGGACATAACGATACCATACACAGGTTCGAGGTTAGTGATTAGGGCTACCCTGAAGGCCGTAAGTTCGCGCATTACAGAAACACCAGCTACATAGGCAAGCGAGGTGCAAATGGTTCCAAGTATAAATAAGTAGCCAATATCAGCATGGTTTAATATCATTGATTTGTTGAATCCATTGGTTGCTGCAAGGAAAATAGATATCCAAACAAAGGCCCCTGATAGCTCATAAAATGCGATCACAGGAGCCTCGTAGTGTTTAATCTGCCTTGAGTTAATGATAGAAAAAAGACTGGCAAATACCGCGCTTGTAAGTCCTGCTATGATGCCCTTAGTGTATTGTGATTCAAATTTAAAGATGATTAGTATGCCGGTTATAATCAGCAGCCCGGCTATGATCTCAAGCTTAGAGATTTTCTTTTTATTGATTAGTGGTTCAAAAATAGCAGTGAATAAAGTGATTGAGGACAGGCAGACAAGACTGACAGAGACCGTAGATAACTTAATAGAAAGAAAGAATAATATCCAATGGCCACCAACGAGAGCTCCTGTAAATATCAGATTTAAGAAGGTTTTGCGACTTACTTTTAAAGTTGTTTTATTGAAATTAAAGTAAAGGAATAATGAAACCGAAGCTATGAGAACACGGTACCATACCAATTGTACGGCTCCAATAGAAATTAATTTGCCTAAAATACCGGTAAAGCCCCATATAAAAACTGTGAAATGAAGTATCAGCAAATTTTTATTTAAGGGGGCTGGCGCAACGTCTTCTGACATTATTTGGGCGCTTTCAAAAGTAAGTAATAGCCAAATAGGCCAAACAATACGTTGGGTACAAATACAGATATCAACGGCGGAGCGCCCCCTTTGATAGAAAATACCAATGCAAAGCGCTCAACTATTATGTAGGTAAAGCATAGAATAATCCCTATTCCCAGAGGCAGTCCAACACCACCGCGAACCTTTCTTGAGGATAGCGAAACTCCAATGAGCGTAAGCACATAGGTGGACAATGGATAAACAAATCGATGATATTTTTCAAACAGCATGTCTGTGAGTTCGCCGGTACCTCTCAATTGCGCCTTATCTATATTGATATTTAATTTCTTCATAGACATGGCGCTGTAGGCATTGTCATGTATTTCAAAATCTTCCGGACGCATATCTAAGGTGGTATCCTTAGTGAATCCGTGCCATACCATATGTTCTTTAATACCGTTTATTGTTCGTAAAGTGTAGTCCTTGATAGACCATATTCTTTTAACCGAATCATAAATAATCCTGTTGGCTACCAGCTTTTCTTTCATTTCATCGCCATTGAATTTTTCCATAATGAACATATACCCGGTTTTATCTATGCTATTGTATGATTTTACGTAAACATAGGTATGTTTATCAAGCTGAATATGTACATCACTTTTAGAAGGGTCAGAGTCACTAAAGTGTGTGTTTTCAAAGTCAACCTTCAGCCTGTTGGTATAAGGAATGAGGTAAACGTTGGCGAAGAATGATACGATAAATAATAATGTAGCGGATATAAAATAAGGCCGCAAAAAACGTGTGAAACTGGCCTTAGAAGTTAAAATAGGTACAATTTCTGTTTGGTTGGCCATTTTTGCTGTGAAAAGAATAACAGCAAGGAAATTGATTAGCGGGGACAAATAATTAAGATAAAAGGGAATAAAGCCTGCATAATACTGAAAGGCGATATCATGTATAGAAGTTTGCTTTTTAAGGAAGTTATCCAGGTGCTCTGATATATCAAAAACCACCATGATCACCGAGAATATCGCCAGGGTAAATGCAAAAGTACCCAGGTACTTTTTGATAATATACCAGTCAATTACCTTCAAATAATTATTTAATATACCTTTCATTTATAGCCTTTGGCCTAAGCGGTTAACCATTGTTTTTTTCCAGTTATAAAATTCGCCCGTGATGATTTTTTCGCGGGCTTCCTTCACCAGCCACAAATAAAAATGCAGGTTGTGCAGTGTTGCTATTTGTGCGCCAAGCATTTCGCCCGAATGTATTAGATGACGAAGATAAGCTTTTGTATAGCTTGTATCAGCAAACAGGTCGCTGTCTGCTTCAATTGGTGAAAAATCATTTTTCCATTTTTCATTCTTGATGTTGATGATGCCATTTTTAGTAAAGAGCATACCATTGCGGGCGTTCCGGGTTGGCATCACACAATCAAACATATCAACTCCAAGGGCAATGTTTTCCAATATATTTATCGGGGTGCCTACACCCATTAAATAACGGGGTTTTTGATAAGGTAATATATTGCAAACCAATTCGGTCATCGCATACATTTCTTCGGCTGGTTCACCCACCGAAAGCCCGCCAATTGCATTGCCCTCGCGTTCAAATGATGCGATCGCTTCGGCCGACCTGACACGCAGATCCTTATATACCGACCCCTGCACAATGGGGAACAAGGTTTGGCTATATCCATATTTAGGTTCGGTATTGTCAAAACGTTCACAGCAGCGTTTAAGCCAACGATGTGTCATTTCAATAGATTTTCTGGCATATTCGTACTCGCATGGATAGGGGGTGCACTCATCAAATGCCATAATAATATCAGCGCCAATGATCCGCTGAATGTCCATAACGTTTTCTGGCGTAAATAAGTGTTTTGATCCGTCAATATGCGAACGGAATGTAACACCTTCTTCTTTTATTTTTCTTACCTCGGCAAGTGAATACACCTGGTAACCGCCACTATCGGTTAAAATTGGCTTGTCCCATCCGTTAAAATGGTGCAGCCCACCGGCTTTTTCAATCGTATCAAGACCTGGTCTTAAATATAAATGATAGGTATTGCCTAAAATAATGTCGGCCCTTATATCATTCTTAAGCTCATGCTGATGTACCGCTTTTACAGTGCCGGCAGTGCCCACAGGCATAAAGATTGGGGTTTGTATAGTGCCGTGGTCTGTAATAATTTCGCCAGCTCGGGCTTTTGATAGCGGGTCTTGTGCTGTTAAAGTAAATTTCATTTTAAGGCTGCAAAATTAGTCATTTATGCCGGAAGTTGTTTTATGTTATGAGGTTGGAAAATGGTTAGGTTATATATTTGTTCTTATTTATCAACATTGCAGCCTTTAAACGTTACAACTTTTCAACCTTCCTGAAACTTTCATTGTTTTTTAACAAATTTGCCTGATATATTGATCTGATTTGGAAACCTATCTGCACGAAGCCTTATTTCTATTATTACTTATCTGTTTTATTGTGCAGCTATATTATCTTATTAGCTATCATGGTAAATTGAGATCGTATAAACCTTTGGAAGAGCGGAAGGAAGTAAATGTTTCTGTTTCAGTAATCATTAGCGCCCGTAACGAAGAAAAGAAATTGGTTGAAAATCTTCCTCTTTTTTTAGAGCAAAACTATCCTGATTTTGAAGTAGTGGTAATTAACGATTGCTCTGTAGACGACTCTGAGCAGGTGCTTAAAGATATTCAACAGCAATATCCTCATTTAAAAATTGTTACTGTAACCGAAAATGACCGTTTTAAAACGGGAAAAAAATTCGCTTTAACAATGGGTATTAAAGCGGCTAAAAATGAATATTTGCTATTTACCGATGCCGATTGTAAGCCGGCTTCGGCGAACTGGATAACGCGGATGGCGGCAAATTTTTCTGATACAGCTGAAATTGTACTGGGGTATTCACCTTATTATAAGACCAATAATTTTCTCAATGCTTTTATACGTTTTGAGACTTTAAAAACGGCTATTAATTATCTGTCCACCGCCCTTGCCGGTAATCCATATATGGGTATTGGCCGTAATTTGGGGTATACTAAAACCTTGTTCTTTAAAAACAAAGGATTTGCTTCTCATATGCATGTCATGTCTGGTGATGATGATCTTTTTGTAAATCAAAACGCAGATACCAATAATACTGTAATTGAGATACATCCTGAGGCGTTTACTTTTAGTGATGCTAAAACTACTATCTCATCATTGTACAAGCAAAAGAAAAGACATATGGGGGTAGGCAAACTTTATAAAAATAAACACCGTACAATGTTGAGTTTTGATGCACTCAGCGGATTTTTATTTTATATATTGCTCGTATTATGCCTTGTATTCAATTTTGAACCCTTGTTAGCATTGGGTTTGTTTGTTTTTAGGCTTATATGCCAGGTAATTATATATTACAAGGTGTTTGGGAAATTGGATGGTAAAAATTTATTATGGTATTTACCCCTTTTTGACCTCATTTATTATGTTTATTTAAATATTTTTGGATTGATAGGTACCTTTATAAAAACTACTCAGTGGAAGTAAACGCAAATTTTACCGAAAACGCAAAGAATGATTTTCACCTTGTTGTAAAAGCACGCGAGGGGAACCAAAAGGCTTATGCCGACCTGATGCACAGGTACAAGGATTCTATCTATTTTATGGCGTTGAAAATGGTTAACAACAAGGAAGATGCCATGGACCTTACGGTTGAAACCTTTGCCAAGGCATTTGAAAAGCTGGACAAATACCAGCCAGATTACGCTTTCAGTACATGGCTATTCCGTGTGGCTACAAACAATTGTATAGATTTTATCAGGAAGAAAAAATTAAATACAATGTCCATTCATGGCATGATGGATGACGATGGCGAGGAAAAAACACTCCAAATAAAGGCGGATGTTCTAAACCCGGAAGAGACATCAATTAAAAAGCAGCAAACTCAGGAGTTAAAATTATTGATAGAAAGCTTACCGGCACGTTATCGTAACCTGATCACCCTGCGTTATTTTGATGAATTATCTTACGAAGAAATAGCGCAACAGCTCGACTTACCTTTGGGTACTGTTAAGGCTCAACTATTTAGGGCGAGATACCTGCTTGGTAATATCATTAATCGTTTTAACAGGGATGACATCTGATCTGATCTTAAAATACTTCCCCGATCTAACACCTCTACAGCAGCAACAATACCAGCAACTGCCCGAACTATATGATTTTTGGAACAACCAGATCAATGTAATATCCCGCAAGGATATTGATCTGCTATTGGAGCGACACGTATTACATTCATTGGGTATAGCTAAAGTGGTTTCTTTTTTACCGGGCGAAAATGTACTGGATGTTGGTACAGGTGGTGGTTTTCCCGGCTTACCACTGGCAATCATGTTTCCCAATACCCAATTTTATTTAGTTGATTCTATCGGAAAAAAGATAAAAGTGGTTAATGAAGTGGCCAAAGCTATCGGGCTAAAAAATCTACAAGCCGAACATGGAAGGGCCGAACAGGTATTGAGTAAATTTGATTTTGTAGTCTCAAGGGCGGTAACCCAATTAAAAGATTTTTATCCCTGGGTAAAAGACAAGTTTAATAAAACGTCAAAAAATACTATCCCGAATGGTATTTTATATTTAAAAGGAGGCGATCTTAAGGATGAAATTGCCGAATCGGGATTAGCCGTTCAGCAATTTTATCTTAAAGATTATTTTGCAGAGGAGTTTTTCGAGACTAAGCAGGTTGTTTATATCAAGCAATAAGCTGCCATAAAATAAATGTTTATTCATTAATTAACACAATATACCGAATGATGTATTGTGTATTAACAGGAAGTAAAATTATATTTCTTTACTTCCTGTTTGTATCAAATTAATTCTTCTTCTTTTCTTTTTCTTTCGGAGCATTGCGCTGCTGACGCGGAGCCGCTGCAGGTTTTGGAGTTTTAGCCGGACCCTGCTTAATTATATTTGCACGTTGGCTGTTATTTGGTTGAGCATTGGTATTTGTAGCTATATTGTATACGCCATTTTCTGGGTAAGTTCCACTTTTTTCCGGTTGGTTAGCCGGTTTTGCCAGGGAATTCTCGTTACCCGCCTGGTGGTTTGCATCATTGTTTTGACGATTAGCGTTGTTTGCAGGAGGATTCTGATTCCCTGTCGCACGGTTTGCATCGGTGTTTTGACCGGTCGCGTTATTTGTCGGAAGATTTTGGTTGCCCGCCTGATGATTTGCATCGGTATTTTGACGGGTCACGTTATTTGTCGGAAGGTTTTGGTTGCCCGCCTGATGATTTGCATCATTATTCTGATGGTTGAGGCTATTTGCCGGAGGGTTTTCGTTGTTTGTTTGGCTTTTATTTGTACCTGTATTGTTATTACGGTTAAGATCGGTGGATACATGGTTTTGATCTCTAACAGGTGCACTGTTTATTTTACTCATTGCCGGCGCTGCGGGATGCCCGTTATTTACACGTGCAAACTGGCTCTTATCACTACTTGCAGCCTGTTGATGCGAAATTTGCTCAGAAGTAGCCTGTATATGATGCTCTCTCATCGCTGCTATTTCAGCTGGTCTTGGCTGTATTCCAATTCCGCCCCGCCCGTTAAAGCTGGTGCGGTTATTGTTTGTATTATTGATCACCACTGTACGATCAACATAAGTATTATGAATCACAGTTGTATTTACACGTACTACAGCGGTGTTATAGCGGAAAGATCTGCCTGACCATGATCCTCCTACAAAACCAATACCGCCATATCCATATCCATAGTTGATGCCGCCATAAAAACCAACTACAGCGCCCCAATAACCAGGATGAAACCCATAATAACGGCCATTGTAACCCCAATACGCCGGAGTCCATAAAAGGCCAGGGTTTGGTGGAGCTACCCAAACGCCGGGTACCCAATAATAGCCATTTGATGCTGAATAAGCCCAATAACCAGGCACCCATAAAAAGCCATCAACAGGGCATGGAGGTTGCTCATATGCCGGTAATTCTGGTGGGGCAGTATTTGCAGATATAGCAGGAGCCTGGATATTTGGATCACCACCGTTTTGTGAATTTGGATCTGGGGCATTATTCTGAAAAGTATCAACCGGAGCTTGATTAGCACTATTGCCTTTGGAAATCATGGTAGACACTAAATCGTCAGGTACCCCATTTCTTTTCAAATCGATCAACCCATCGGTGGAAAGATCAAAATTGCAGGTCGAATTATCAATTTTAGCAATAATTACCTGTTTCCCAATCCCGGCCCTATATAATCGGATAATTGTTTGATTAGTAATAACGTCATTTGACTGGGCATATGAACCTGATGGAAATAATATTCCAACAAGCAATAGCATTAAAAAAACCTGTAAGAAAAGAGTTTGAACAGATTTTAAGCGTAGGACTTTAAAAGTAGAAGGCTTATATATGTACATATTATTGTGATTTGGCTTTACAAAGTTAAGTATATTACAGGCTTAAATTTACTGCTTTTTTGTTGTATCCTTTTTTGACTTTCTCTTAAATAAATTAAATGGGGTTGGAGGCGGTGGAGGCCCACCAGGCGGGCTTGCCTGTTGCCTGTTTTGTTGAACTTTTTTTGAAGTGTCTGCTGTTTCAGTTAAAGTATCTTTTTTATGCATTTTAAAATGGATTTATCTTTTTAAAAAGTTCATCCGGTGGCGGAGGTGGGGGGTGGCCCTTGCGGCGGGGCACTTTGTGAAAAGGCACGTGTCGAAAATCTCAACAATCCGGCAGCTAAAGCAATCCCCATAACATGCTTTGGTGTGTTTTTCTTTCATCGCCATAATTGTAATCTGGGTGATCCTGTTTATGTTATCTGCCAAGTGCTGATCATATTAAAGGCTGAGTTGGTCCGTCTATTTTTTTGGGCGGCGTTGACGGTTTTGTTCTTACCTTCTTCTCTGCAGATGTATGCTTTACTGTTGGCTTAGGCGAAGGGTATGGCGGAGCAGGAGTAGGGTCTGGTGGTTTAATGTCTTTTCGATCATCCGTTTTACTTTTATTATCGGCCGAATTCTTGTCTTTTTTTTTAAAAGGATTAATCTTTTTCCATATTTCCTTTATTGATTTGAGCTTTGGATGAGAAGGCGGTTCACGCCGGGTTGAATCGCCAGCGTATGCCAATCCATTAATTGAAAGGCATATTATTCCTAAAATTACCAAAACTATCAGGATACGTTTAGTCCTTGTCACGTATCCCGAATTCTTTTTAATCCAAACCATCATTTGATAAGCTTGCCTGTTTCAGTTTAGCTGCTGTTACTTAAACAAACTAAAACACTAAAAATTATTTTTTAATCCCAATAGGTCAGGCGCCTGTATATGAAAAAAACCGGGCAAATGTCGTCCGGTTTTTTCATATCACACAATTTTTCAGGTCGGTAAGATTTATACTCTAAAGTTTGAACTACTTTATTTCTACCGAGGTTTTTCCATACAGTTCAATCACACCATTATCAGCTTGTGTACCCCATTTTCTTTTGGCAGTGGCATTGCCTGCTTCATAATTGATAGTTGAATCTGATGCAGTAAAATAAAGGTACTGCCCTGATTTTAGTTTTTCCTTCAGATCATATTTTTGGCCGTTTACAATAATTAAGGGCGTCATTTTACCCTCGGTCTTTTGAGTTGGTGCATATACGATAGTGTGGGCTTCCGCTGCCTGGCCTATTACTCTGCCATTACTTTTATCATAAGTTATAATAGCTTCTGCCGGTGGGGGCGGAGGAGGCATATTTGATTTATCCTTCATCTCAGGTTTATCAACCGGTGGCATCGGGGGTGGTGGTGGCGCAATTTTCCCATTATTAGCATTAGAAACGGGGAGACTTGGTTTTGTTGCCGAAAGCTTGCCTGGTTTAGTTGGTGCAGCGGGTGGTGGTGGTGGCGGCATATCAAATATTTGCATTGATGGAAAAGTATATCCATACTTATCTTTCAATAATTTTAAATCAGCAGTTGTAGCCGAGTTTTTATAATAAGCTTTTTGATCACCATTTTTTTCAGTGATGATAACCCTAAAATTGGTCTTATGGTTAATGAAATACCCGGTTTCCTGATATTTATAGCCCTTAGTAGTGACTGCTGTAATCTTACTTCTGCTTTTTAGTGTATCAGATAAAATTCTGTCCTGATTTGCGCTTCTAACAACTTCGTTCCCTGGTGCAAGGTCAATCAAAGCATAAGTTTTGCTAAACCCTAAGGTTGATGCGCAAAGCAATCCGCCACTTATTGGCAGTACTAAAAGGTATTTCAGCCTTGCTGCCCTACCTGATCTTTTTTGGTGTAACATCATAATCCGTTTTTTTAAAAGGCTTTTGTTGAAAAAGGTATTGGTGAGTATGTTTTCACTAAGGCCATAAGCATTATTGACGAGGAAATCAGTATAGGCAGCAACGTTTGATTCTGTATTAATCGTCTGATTATCAGCAATAAATTCATGAACTTCTTTTATGCTATTTTGCAATAAATATATTATAGGGTTAAACCAGTTAATGATCTTTAACAATTCCAGGTAAATAATATCCCAGCTATGCTTCTGTTTGATGTGGATCAGCTCATGACTAATAATGGTTGATGATAAGCTAAGGCCCTTACTTATAAATAAATAGTTAAAAAAAGAAAATGCATTGTTTTCGTCAGGCAACTCTATTAGCTTAAATCCATTATATTGATCTGTTCTATTGGTGTGTGATAACCGGATCAGTTTATAAATTTTAAAAAAAAGATTGATCACTAATAGCATTACTATCAATCCATAACCAAGCAACAAATAATTGACAAAGGGCCAGGAAGTATCCGTAATTAACTTTACAGGCATACCTTTTATAGATGTACTAAAAGTTGTAATTACAACACCCCGTAATTGTGTAGCAGGTGGATTTAATACGCCAATCTGCACTACCGGAATAACAAAAGCCATCACCGTACATGCCAATAAATAAATGCGGTTCAACTGGTAATAAGTTTCGCTCCTGAAGACCAGGTAATACAAAGCGTAGAAAACTGCCAGGTACAGGTTTGCTTCCATTAAATAATGTATCCAGTTCATTTTTTTAAGATTTAAGTTTTTCGGCCAATTTGGTTATTTCTTCCAGTTCCTGCAGGCTCAGATTTTTTTCCTGTACCAGGAATGAGACAAGGCTTTGGTATGAATTACTGAAATAATTGTTCATCATTTTATCCAAAGTGAATTTTTTGTATTCATCCTCACTTATCAGTGCAAAATAAACGTGCGAATTGCCATAAGCCTTATGGTCAATGAATCCTTTACCTTCCAGCACTCTTATAACGGTTGATACGGTGTTATAAGCGGGCTTCGGCTCCTGCATTTTTCGAGTACGTCTTTTACAATACCTTCCTTTAATTGCCACAGTATTTGCATTACCTGCTCTTCGGCTTTCGTCAGTTCCTTGATCGTCATAGTAAACTATTTTTATAGTTGAATAAAGGTATAACTATTTTTATAGTTTGCAAATTATTTTTGTAGTCTTTGTAAAAAAAAAAGTTTTTTTTGCTAAAAATTTGAGCAAACAATGAATTTGTATAATTTCGAACTCAGATATCCGCACATCAAAATATGTCATTACTTCATCAGGTTGGTTTAACTTTTATAAAGAATATTGGGCCTACGCTGGCCAGGTCATTGCTTATTCATTTTGGTGATGCAGAGCAGATATTTAAAGCCTCAAAGTGGAAGTTATTAAAAGTGCCGGGTATTGGCGAAAAAACGTTTAGCGGGATAGATTTTGCTGTAGCGTTGTTTAAGGCAGAGGAGGAGCTTAAGTTTATCGAAAAGAATGAGGTAAAGGTTGTTTTTTATACCGATAGCGCTTATCCTAAGCGGTTAAAAAATTGCGCAGATGCACCAATATTGTTATACTCAAAAGGGAATGCCAATTTTAACCTGCCACATGTGGTAAGCATTGTTGGCACCCGCAGTGCCACCGAATACGGTAAGCAATTATGCCGGCAACTGGTTGAGGAATTGCAGCAATACAATATATTAATTGTAAGCGGACTGGCTTTAGGGATTGATGTTGCTACGCATAAAGAAAGCTTAAAGCATAATATACCTACAGTAGGAGTGCTTGGGCATGGTCTCGACCGGATGTATCCTTCTCAAAATCGTTCAACTGCTGATAAAATGCTGGAAAATGGGGGATTATTAACTGAATTTCCGTCGGGCACTATACCCGATCGTGAAAATTTTCCACAGCGTAACCGTATTGTAGCGGGCATGGCCGATGCAACTGTAGTAATTGAAGCAAGTGTTAAAGGCGGCGCATTGATCACGGCCGAGATAGCCAATTCTTACAATCGGGATGTATTTGCCTTCCCTGGCAGGGTTGATGACGAATATTCTGAGGGCTGTAACTTTTTGATCAGGAATAACAAGGCTGCATTACTCACCTGTGCTGCGGATTTGGCTTATAGTTTAGGCTGGGAAAGAGGGGATGACACTAAAAAAGCGATAGAGCAACTTACTTTGCCGATGGACCTATCTGCAGATGAGCGCATTATATTTGATATTATTAATCAGCACAAAACTCCTTTAGCTATTGACGATCTTACTATCAAAGCCAATATGCCTATGAGCCTGTTGGCTATGAATTTGCTTAATATGGAAATGCAGGGCTTTATACGATCATTGCCAGGGAAGATATACTCTGTTAATTAACGCCAGAAGAAAGTAAGGGCCTATGTGCAAAACGACGGCGTTGATCCGGCAATTCTATGTGATAGTAAATAACGAGATCATGAAAATGATGCGGAGCATGATGCAAATATATCTCTACATCATATCCAGAAAGGTCTGCTGTATCAACGTTTAGAACATAATGTATGATGAATCTGGAATTATTTTGCCGATTATCGCGAGCCGAAACGCATGGCATAATTAAAAAAGTGTATGATGCAAAAACAAGTAATGTCCTTAGGATGTGCATAAAAACGGTATTATTAAAAAAAATATAAATTTTCAATAGCCCAACACATTAAAAACAGCACATCTAATTAACCTTTAGTCTTAAAGGGATATTTCTTTTTTTAATTATCTTTTGGTGAACTGAACCAGGTAAGCGTACCCGTATTCTGGCTGATCAGTTTCCAATCATCAACCTCAAAACTGATTAATCCTGCAGTTCCCGGTGATACTTCATGAAATTCTCCTGTAAAATAATTAAGTATTTGGCTTATACCAGGATTATGGCCAATCAATCCTATAAAATCATACTTATCTTCAAATGCATTGATAATATGGAGTAAATCCTGCTGTCCGGCCTCGTAAATGTCTTCATTTTGCGTTGGCTTGGATATAGATAGGTGTTCGGAAAATATATCGGCTGTAGCTTGTGTACGTACAGATGGGCTGGTGATCAATAATTGTGGAATTATCGACTCGCTTTTCATCCGTTCAGCTATGGCGGTAGCATCCCTAATTCCGGAATGTTTTAGTGGTCTTTCAAAGTCACTATAACTGGTATCGTGAACAGCCTTGGCGTGGCGTATTAAAAGAAGTTTTTTCATGTTTGGACTTTATTTGCAAAATTAATAACAACTTCCACAGGTATATTGTTCATGCACTTAAAATGACCGAGCGGACATTTTTCTAATCCAAATTTGGAACAGGGCCTGCAAGGCAGGTCGATACCGATCACTTCGGCCTCTTTTACCATATAGGGCTGTACACCTAATAGTTCGGGCACTGTGCCGCCCCAAATAGATACAATTGGCTTGTTAAATGCTTCAGCAATATGTGTTAAGCCTGTATCAAAACCCAGTACAGTTTTTGCTTTTGATACCAAATAGACCGATTCGTCCAAAGTGGTAATGCCGCAGGCATTGTAGATATTATTTCCAACGGCGTTCGCAATTTCATTGCCGTTAGCTTTAACATCATTGCCACCAAGTAATACAACCGGATAGTTGATCTCACGGCATATACTGATGATCTTTTCATTAGGCATTCGTTTGGTAAAATGTGTGGCCCCGATAACAAATGCTACAAAATTTTCCTGGTGTGATGCAGGCAGCAATTTTTTCAGGCCATAATCTGCTTTCACATAATAATCTATTGGTTTACCGTCATTCTTTACACCCAAAAACTTTACTGTTTGCATGTAACGTTCAACCAAATGAATAGGAGGAACCAATTTTAATTTAAATTTCAAGCTCAGCCACTTGCGTAAACGCTGTTTTTTGTAAGTAGATGATTTAATACCTGTTTGAAGTTTGATCAACGTTGTGCGCAGGTTATTATGCAAATCTATAATATAATCGTATTTCTCTAGTTTGATCTCTTTTATAGTTTCTGATAAAGCAGGTTTCAGAAGAAGCAGGCGATCAACGTAGGGGTTGTTATCATAAATATATTTGAAGGCAGGTTTGGTCAAAAAATGCACCTCTGTACTTGGTAATTGCATTTTAAGGCAACGCACTATCGGTGTAGTGTATATAATATCGCCCATTGAACTAAAACGGATAACCAGTATCTTCATTATAAGTTATTTAGGTGATCTGGTTCCGGATCTTTTGTATAATAGAGGTGGATGAATAGCCTTCAACAAAGTTAATAGTTTTCACCTGGCCGCCGTTTGCTACTACTTCTTTGGCGCCTACAATGTTTTCAATAGAATAGTCGGCTCCCTTAACTAAAATATCGGGCATTAAAGTAGTGATCGCATTTATTGGAGTATCTTCTTCAAAAACCACTATGGCATCCACAAAAAACAACGCTGCCAGCAACGCCGCACGACTGTTTTGATCATTAACGGGGCGGCCTTCGCCTTTTATCCTTTTTACAGAGCTATCCGAGTTAAGGCCAATAATCAGTTTATCGCCAAGTTCAGCGGCTTTGGCCATATAAGTAATATGCCCAATATGTAACAGATCAAAAACACCATTGGTGAAAATCACTTTCTTGCCCTCGCTTTTCCAGGTGGATATCAAACTTTTAAGTTTATGCAGATCGCTTATTTTGCTTAGCAGCGTTTTTTCGATATCACTTCTCATCTTATAATTGTTAGACTTACGAAGTCTTCAAGACTTCATACCTCTGTTTAACTAAAATTCATTATCAACAGCTTTGCACAGGATATGGCCGATAAGAATGTGCATTTCCTGTATACGCGCGGTGATGTTAGATGGTATTATAATGTTAAGCTCGCACAATCCATTCATTTTACCGCCATCCCTGCCTGATAGACCTAATGTTTTACAATCAATCTTTTTTGCTGATTTAAAGGCATTTAATATTCCTTCACTATTTCCGCTTGTTGAGATGCCGATAAACAGGTCGCCTGGCTGGGCCAAAGCCTCTAACTGACGCGAAAATACAAACTCATAGCCATAATCATTGGCTATAGACGTAATGGCCGAAGTATCAGTTGTTAATGCGATACCAGGCAATGCTTTCCGCTCCTTAACAAAACGCCCGCTTAATTCAGCTGCAATATGCTGGGCATCGGCGGCGCTGCCCCCATTACCTGCCAGCAAAACTTTATTGCCGTTTTTTAAAGTCGAAGTGATCATATTACAAGCGGCTTCAATATCGCCGGTTAGCGAATCAATTACCTTTTGAATTATATTTTGATGATCATAAAGTTCTTCAATAACCATTTTCTTTATTAATTGTTGAATTACTGCTTTATTGAATTATTGATTTGGAATTTTATTTCTTTTAAACTTAGGCTTTATCCTTTTCTATGTCCTCAATAATCTCATTAATAGTTGTTGTTGCACTGCCAATACGCCTTATCACTATGGCGGCGGCATGATTAGCCAGTTCGCAAGCCTCTTCGATATTTAGTCCTGATGCGATGAAGTATGCAATTGTTGCTAAAACGGTGTCACCTGCACCCGTTACATCAAACACCGCGGTAGCCTTAACCGGGAGTAATTTATAAGTAAGCTCATCTAAAATGACCATACCTTCTTCAGACAGGGTAACCACCAAATATTCAACACCTGTTTGCCCGAAAATAGTTTTGGCAGCCTTTTGCAGATCTTCGATGCCTTTTATTTTTTCAGTTTTAGCAGCTTCGGCAAGTTCCTTCCGATTAGGCTTGATCATGAATGCACCTTTATACTTTTCATAATCTAAACCTTTTGGATCGATAATTACCTTCTTCTGTTTATCATTGGCCAGCCTGATCAGGCGTTGTGTTAATCCGCTTGAAAACAATCCTTTACCATAATCAGAAAAAAGTACGATATCCGCTTCGGTTATATACTGGTCCAGCTTATTTACCAATTCGTCTTCCAGGTCACTGTGCACCGGATCTGTAACCTCCCGGTCAACCCTTACTAATTGATGGCTTCCAACTACAATTCTTGTTTTAACAGTTGTTGGTCTCAGGCTATCCTTTATAATAGCATTGGTAGCTATTCCTTCATTCCTTAATATTTCAGTTAACTGTATGCCAAAAGCATCGTCGCCAATTACACCTCCTAAAGTTACCCTGGCGCCTAAGGCCACCAAATTCTGAGCGACGTTAGCAGCTCCCCCAAGCGTGGTCGATTCATTTTTTACATTTACTATCGGAACAGGGGCCTCTGGCGAAAGCCGCGTTGCATCACCCCAAACATAATGGTCTATCATCAGGTCACCGATAACAAGTATAGCAGGTGGTGTTTGCAACTTTTGTATAGAACGTACTTTATCTGTTAACATCTATTTTGTTTCGGTTTTTCGATTTTCAACAATAAACTCAAAAACTATTTGCCTGATTTTTTTAATTCGAACATTTTTTTAATCTCATCCAATGAGAACGCATTTAAGCACATTTCCTTATATAAACCGCCTTTGCGTGCCGCTAATATACCATAATGCATATCTAAAAAGCCTTCATTACGGTGTGCATCCGGATTAATGGAAAGCTTAACGCCTTTATCCAATGCATACTGGTGCCAACGCCAGTCCAGGTCGAGCCTTAGTGGGTTGGCATTTATCTCTATTATCACGTTATTGGCGGCACAGGCGTCAATAACGTGATAATAGTCAAAATCATAACCTTTACGACTTAGCAGTAACCTGCCTGTTGGATGGCCAAGTATAGTGGTGTATGGATTTTCAATAGCTTTGATAAGACGCGCCGTTGCCTTTTCTTTATCCATTTTAAGGTTAGAATGAACTGAGGCCACTATAAAATCAAAGCGCTTTAAAATTTCGTCAGGATAATCCAACGAGCCATCATTTAAAATATCCGATTCAATGCCTTTAAACAGATGAAACCCTGTAATCTTTTTATTCAGGTTGTCAATTTCTTCATGTTGTTGCAGTACCCGTTCAATGCTTAACCCTTTGGCGTAAAAGGCGCTTTTGCTATGGTCGCACATGCCTAAATATTCCAGTTTTAGGTTATCGCGGCAGTACATGGCCATTTCCTCAATTGAGTTTACGCCGTCACTCCAGGTACTGTGATTATGCAGGGTGCCTTTAAGATCATTATAGGTAATTAATTGCGGTAAAGCATTATTAGCTGCTTTTTCAATAAAGGTATCACCCTCGCGCAGCTCCGGTGGCATCCATGCAAGCCCTGCTTTTTTATAGATCAATTCTTCGTTTTCAGGATCTTCAATGCCGCCCGTTATTCTTGCCAATACTGCCTCTACATGGTCTTCACTTCCCGTTTGCGTGAAAAGTTCATTGTAAAAAAAACGGCTTTCGGTAACCAAAATATCAATCATTAAGCCCTTATCTGTTTCGCCGTTCAAATGATCGCCAGTAACAGTTAAATTACTGAGAATACTTGATTTTGCTAAAGCATCTATTCCTATTCGTTTATCAAGTGTGCCAACTAGGAAGGTAAGTTCTGTAATTATTTCACAGCATCTGCGATATTCACCGGTAAATTTTACGAAAGCACCCGGGAATATATCCTTTATTAGTTGCAATAATTGATTTGCGTCGGCTTCAACCTGGGCGTATAAAAATTTCCCGTTGCTGGCCATCCTGAATTCGATGGCCTTACGTATTTCTTCTTGCGTTTTTAAGCCAAAGCCCTTTGCTTCTACCAGGCGGTTCTCATTACAGGCATAATAAAGTTCACCAATATTTTCGATCTCCAGATCATGCCATATAACGGCAATCTTTTTAGGACCTATTCCTTTAATACCAAGCATTTCCACTACGCCTTCGGGTGTTGCGGCCAATAGGTCTTTTAGTTCGGTTATCGTGCCGGTTTCAAGCAGTTCAATAATTTTAGTTGCAGTACTTTTACCAATACCATCAATTTTCTCCAGTTCAGCTAGATTTTTACCCGCGGCAGGGAAAGGCAACTTATCTACCTTAAATGCAGCGTTAGCTATCGATTTTATTTTAAATGGATTTTCTTCATGAAGCTCCATCAATTGTGATAACAATCGGAGGGTACGGGCTATTGGTTTATTTTCCATGGAATATTAGCCTGCAAAAATACAAAAGATAATAGTTCAAAGTTCATGGTTCATTGCTTTTTTGCCATGAACCATGAACGAATAAACCTAATTGATCACAATGTCATAAGGCATCCTGGCCTGCGGCGTGCGCATCATTTGGGTAACGTTTTTAATCTGGTCGTAATATCTGTAATTTTCGCCCAGTTCAGATTTTACGAAATGCATTTTCATTTCGGCGCTCATACCAGAACCAAACTTATCAAAGAAGCTTTTTTGGGCGGGATAAGCCTCGATCTTATAATTTTTGATGTTCGCTTTTTTAGCTGCAATATGTATGGCATCATTAATATTCCCCAGCCTATCAACCAATCCTATCTTCACAGCCTGTGTGCCTGTCCAAACACGGCCCTGGCCAATACTGTTAATGTAGGCCTGTGTTTTATGGCGCCCGGCGGCTACGGCTTTGGTAAAATCATCATAACCGCGGTTAACGCTGTTTTGCAAGATGGCTTTTTCTTCAGGGGATAAAGGCTTGCTCACATCGCCAAGATCAGCATACTTGCCTGTTTTTACACCATCAAAGGTGATTCCCAGCTTATCATTAAATAGTTTTTGCAGGTTAGGAATAATAGCAAATATGCCAATTGAACCTGTGATGGTATTTGGCTCTGCAACTATCGAGTCTGCTGCGCAGGCGATATAATAACCTCCTGATGCAGCAACATCGCCCATTGAAACAATGATGGGCTTTACCTTTTTTGTCAGCATCACTTCACGCCAGATCACGTCTGAAGCTAATGAGCTACCGCCTGGTGAATTTATGCGTAATACTACTGCTTTCACATTATCATTCAATCTAACCTTGCGTAGCGCTTCGGATATTTTTTCGGAGCCAATGCTGTTATCATCGCCTTCCCCGCCTCCAATTTCTCCTGAGGCATAAACAACGGCAATTTGATTTTTCTTGTCTTTTTTGTCGTCACTTTTACTGTCGTTGTTGGTGTAATCGCCCAGATCAACACTATGCAGATCGGATTTGGCTTCTACATCTGTTCTTTGTTTCAACTCATCCAGCACTTCATCTTTATACTTTAGCCCGTCAACCAGCTTATACTTCAATGCGTCTTCGGGAAATTGAATGGTGTAGTTATTGGCCAGATTGAAAAGAGAATCCTTACTTATTTTACGACTGTTACCAATGCCGGTTAAAAAGTAATCGTATAATGAGCCCATATAGGAGTTTACCTGCATACGATTGGCATCACTCATTTTAGTGAGTATAAAAGGTTCAACTGCACTTTTATAAGTACCCACTTTAATAACCTGTACCTCTATGCCTAATTTATCCAGCGCGCCTTTTAAAAAGGTGATCTGTGAGCTAAAGCCTTTAAACTGAAATATACCTTTAGGGTTGATATATACCTTATCGGCAACTGATGCCAGGTAATAAAAACCCTGGGTATAAACTTCGGAGTATGCAATGATAAACTTACCCGATTTTTTAAAGTCGATAAGCGCGTTACGGATCTCTTCGGTAGTAGCCTGACCCGATAGCATGTAACTTTCGTCAAGAAAAATGCCTTTTATATTACTGTCAGTTTTCGCTCTTTTTATGTTGGCAAGTATATCATTCAAGCCAATAGACTTATCGCCATCAATACCTAAAAAACTTAATCCTGATAAAGGATTGTTAGGTGTGCGCTCTGGTATATTATTGTTAAATGCAATGCGGAGAACTGAATTCGAATCAATCTCAACGTGTTTATCACCACTTGCCGCTACCACTATACCAACAATAATTACAATAAGAATAATGCTGATTAAAATAATTCCCACCATAGTGGCGAAAACAAATTTGAAGAATTGTTTCATTAAATGTTATAAATCTTTTTATCTATGCAAACTTAGCAATTCGATACGTATAATATTAAGAGCTTTGTCTATATTATTTGTTACAACAATGATTGATGTTTTTTTATTATTAGGGAGCAATTTAGGTACCAGGCAGGCGTTTTTGGAAAAGGCGATAGCCTACATTGAAGTTGATATTGCTCCGGTTGTGGAAAAATCGTCAATATACGAAACGCAATCATGGGGAAAAACTGATGAGCCTGATTATTTGAACCAGGTAGTACAGTTGAAAACCAAATTGACTCCCTTGGTTATACTTCAAAAAATATTAAATATTGAAAGCGTTTTGGGGCGAAAAAGGGAACAAAAATGGGGCTCGAGAATTATTGATATTGATATTTTATTTTATGACTCAGCTATTATTTCGGAACCAGGGCTTACTATACCCCATCCTGAATTGCATAAAAGGAGGTTTACATTAGCCCCATTAAGCGAAATTGTACCGGATTTTATTCACCCGGTATTCAATAAAAGTATTTTTCAACTTAAAAGTGAACTTAAAGATAACTTGATCGTAAAAAAGTTATAATTTTGGAACGTTATAAACCCCTAAAATGCCAGATAGTTCATCTAATCAAGATCTCGACCTTTCATTTTTATACGAAATTGCCGATGGCAGTAATGAGTTTGTTATAGAGTCAATTGATATGCTTTTACAGCAAGCGCCCGAGTCGTTGCAAAATATAAGTGAGTCAATAAATACGCAGGATTGGGTTAAGGCCTCAGCTGCTGCTCATAAATTAAAGCCCTCAATGGGCTTTTTTGGAATGCTTATCTCCCAGGAATTATTGCAGGAGATAGAGTCACTCTGCAAAGCCGGCGGACAGGAGCCAACTGTAATATCAGCTAAGTTTAATGAGGTTAATGAAATTATTTCGTACAACCTGAAAGAGCTTTCCCGGATTAAAGCTGAAAACGAGGGTTAAACTTTAAACCTTTTGGATTTTAAAGCTATAGCTTTCCATAATAAGGTTGGCTAATAGGCTTTTGCAGGCCTGCTCAACTTTTGCAGTTGCTATTTCCTCGCTGTCGGCTTCAATTTCAAGAGAAATATGCTTGCCAATGCGAACATTGTGTATTTCAGATAGTCCAAGATTTTTCATACTTCCGGTCACTGCTTTTCCTTGTGGGTCAAGTATTTCCTTTTTTGGCATTACGTCTATTTCAGCTTGAAATTTTGTCATTGAATTAGTTGTTGGTTATTAATAGTAATGAGGCTGTCATGAGCAAATTATTTGGTTTTTTGCTGTTTACTCATGATGGTATCATTAGAAAATTTAAATTGAATAATGGATAAAGTGATATACATGACTATGATCACCGGAACAGCTGCAAATTTAAAAAATAGTATCAGTATTGCAGAAAACAGTAATAATAAATAGCGATAAATATTTTTATTGAAATCACTGTTTTTGAATTTCAGCGACATCATCGGTATCTCGGCTACTAACAGTACACACATAACCAATACGAAAGCCGCTAAGCCATATGCATTTAGAATGTAGTGCGAAAAGCCGGGATAGTGCGCTAAGATAAATGGAAATGAAGCGATCAAAATAGCATTTGCAGGGGTAGGTAATCCTATAAAGCTATCAGCCTGCCTTGTATCATTATTAAACTTAGCCAATCTTAGCATTGAAAATACCGCGATCAAAAATGCAATAAAATTTAGCCAGGAACTCACTTTTAGAATTTGAGGGGTCTGTAAAAATAATTCGTACATGATAGCAGATGGTAAAACACCAAAGCTTACCATATCCGCCAGCGAATCGAGGTCTTTCCCTATGCCCGAGAAAGATTGCAGCACACGTGATGCAAAACCATCAAAAAAATCAAAGATGGCTGCAAGGAAAAGAGCGTATGCGGCAAATATAAGGTTCTCCTGGAAAGCAAATACTATGCCGATACAACCGCTAAACAGGTTAGCACAGGTGATCGCATTAGGGAGGTGTTTACTTATACGCTTCTTCATTTCGGCGTGAAGATATGCAGGTTTTATGAAGTAATCATGAAGTTATAACATTACTTATAACTTCATGATCTTAAAAATATTAAGAATTCATTGAGATTAGGAATTCTTCATTAGTTTTTGTGCCTTTTATCTGGCTTTGTAAAAACTCCATTGCTTCCTGCGAATTCATATCGGCCAAATGGTTGCGTAATATCCATACACGTTGTAAGGTATCGCGGTCAAGCAACAGATCATCACGGCGGGTACTTGACGCCGTGATATCAATAGCAGGGAATATACGTTTGTTTGATAGTTTACGATCAAGTTGTAATTCCATATTACCGGTACCCTTAAATTCTTCAAAAATAACCTCATCCATTTTTGACCCCGTTTCTGTTAAGGCAGTAGCAATAATAGTTAACGAACCACCGTCCTCAATATTACGTGCGGCGCCAAAAAAGCGTTTAGGTTTGTGCAGCGCGTTGGCATCAACACCACCTGATAATATTTTACCGGAAGCCGGGGCAACTGTATTATATGCACGTGCCAAACGGGTAATGGAATCGAGTAAGATCACTACATCATGACCACACTCTACCATGCGTTTTGCTTTTTCTAAAACGATATTGGCAATTTTTACGTGGCGCTCGGCAGGCTCATCAAATGTTGATGATACTACTTCGGCGCGTACGCTGCGGGCCATATCAGTTACTTCTTCAGGACGCTCATCTATTAGCAAAATGATCAGGTAAACTTCCGGATGATTTTTAGCTATAGCGTTGGCCACATCTTTTAACAACATGGTTTTACCTGTTTTTGGCTGGGCCACAATTAAACCACGCTGCCCCTTACCAATAGGCGAGAAGAGGTCCATGATGCGGGTAGAGTAATTGCTGGCGTCAGTAAATAAACTTAACCTTTCGGATGGGAAAAGAGGCGTTAGGTGATCAAACGGAACACGGTCACGCACTTCGGCCGGTACGCGGCCGTTAATAGCTTCTACCCGAACCAACGGGAAATATTTTTCGCCTTCTTTAGGAGGGCGAATGCTTCCACGTACGGTATCACCGGTTTTAAGACCAAATAACTTTATTTGTGATTGCGATACGTAAATATCATCAGGAGAAGTTAAATAATTATAATCAGACGATCTTAAAAAGCCATATCCATCGGGCATTATTTCAAGCACGCCTTCGTTTACAATAACGTTATCAAAATCAAGGTTGATGGCTGGCTCCTGGTTTTTTTGCTGTTGTGGATTACGGCGCTCAAATTTTTGAGGACGTACTTCAGTTACAGATTCTTCAGTCCGGGCAACAGGTTCTCCGTTTTGCTCGCCTGCATCTTCAACAGCTGCAGGTTTAGTTACTTCTCCGGGCAGGTTTTCTACTTCTTCCTGCTGTGGTTCATCATCCTGCAGGTCGAATAAATTGGTATCATCCAAAGGGACTTCTACACGGGGTTCGTTTTTGCTGGGTTTTATAGTGCGTATTCTTTTACGGGTTCTTTCGCCGTTTTCTGCAGCAACTGCAGGCGCAGCAACATTTATTTCAGAATAGTTGGTTTCTACGGCGTTTTGTTGCGCCCTGGCAGCTTCAATTAATTGATTTTGTTCAACAATTTTGCTTATCAGTTGTGGCTTTCTAAGCTCATCGGCTTCAGTCACACCTAAACTTTTTGCCATTTCGCGCAACTCTGAAACGAGTTTGTCGTTCAATTCGGTTGTATCAAACATGATATAAATAATAGTTCAAAAGGAATATTTTATTTGAGAGAAATTATCTTGCAATTTGCTTACGCAGCATCTAAAAATTAATGGATCACGTGGATTTTTAAATTATTTCTTTAGTGCAAGAAAAATTCAAAGGATAACGCTGCAATTGTACTCAATTAATTTTAGAATTCAAAATTTTGAAAAAATATGTTTTAATAAAGTAACACTTAGGTTATTTTTTAGTTTTTTTGGGCATCAAAAAAACTAAAGTCCTGTCAATGATGTCGCGTCAGCAATTAATAAAGCAAATTAAGCAAAAAAAATCATTTTTATGTATTGGGCTTGATACCGATATCGATAAGATACCCGTATTTTTAAAAGAATACCCCAATCCGATCTTTGAATTTAACAAACGAATTATTGACGCTACCCGCGACTTGTGCATTGCTTATAAGCCGAATGCCGCGTTTTACGAAAAGCATGGAATAAAAGGCTTGCAGAGTTTGATAGATACCTGTAAATATCTGCCTGGCGATTGTTTAAGCATCATTGATGCCAAACGTGGTGATATGGGAAATACCTCTGAGATGTATGCCAAAGCCTTTTTCGATGAGTCATCCTCGGGTATGAGTTTTGACGCCATCACTGTTTCACCTTATATGGGTAACGACTCAGTAGCTGCTTACCTGGCCTACCCAGGTAAATGGGTGATCATACTGGCGCTTACTTCCTCATCCGGCAGCAAAGATTTCCAATATCTGCATACTGACAGGGGATATCTTTATGAAGCCGTAATTCAAAAAGCCAATACATGGGCCGGTGCCGATCGCATTATGTATGTGGTAGGGGCAACCAAAAGTCTTGAATTTGTTAATATCCGTAAACTGGCTCCCGATCATTTTTTACTTGTTCCAGGGGTTGGAGCACAAGGGGGAAGTTTAGAAGATGTATGTAAATATGGGATGAACAAGGATTGCGGCTTGATCGTAAACGCCTCTCGCTCCATTATTTATGCCTCTAACGG
>JAQBOK010000154.1 GCA_028288085.1 Mucilaginibacter sp. | reverse complement strand
CTACATTAAAAATACCACCAAAGGCGCATCGGCCAATAGTGAAGGAGATTACTCGCTGCAGCTACAGCCAGGCCAATATGAGGTTGAATACAAAGCAGTAGGTTACAAGCAGGAAAGCCGGACAATTGATCTTAAAACCAACCAGGTTGTGAATGTCACACTCCCTACAGAAACATATGAGTTAAAATCAGTTATCATAAATGCCAAGGGCGAGGACCCGGCTTATGCCATTATCCGTAAAGCCATTAAAAAACGCAAAGCGCATTTAAGCGAAGTAAAAGCTTATACCTGCGGGGTTTACATCAAAGGCCTGCAAAAACTGCTGGCTGCACCAAAAAAATTCATGGGGGCGGATATTAACCAGCTCGGTCGCGAGATCGGGCTCGATTCCAATCGTAGGGGTATCATTTACCTGTCAGAATCTGAATCCAAATTAAGTTATCAATATCCCGGTCAACTGCATGAAGAAATGATATCATCTAAATTCTCAGGCAGCAACCGTATGTTCAGCTTTAACCGGGCGAGTGATTCGAAAGTTAATTTCTATGAAAATTATCAAAATTGGGATGGCTTAAGTAACCGCCCGCTTATGTCGCCGGTTTCAGATAATGCGCTATTCTATTATAAATACAAACTAATGGGCACCTCAACAGAGAATGGGGTAGTCATCAATAAGATCCGCGTTACTCCAAGGCGGGCACACGATCCATGTTTTGATGGTTTTATTTATATCATTGATGATAGCTGGCGCATTTACGCCCTCGATCTGTATATCACCAGCAGGGCCAATATTAATTTTGTTGATTCGGTGAGGATCAACCAGCAATTTTTACCCGTAGGCAAGGTATGGATGCAGTCGTCAAACAAATTTGAATTTACGGGTGGATTGTTGGGATTTAAGCTAAAAGGGTATTTTTTATCCGTTTATAAGGATTATGACCTTAGCCCAACGTTTAAAAAACACGAGTTTGACGAAGTATTGCACATCCCGCAAAAAGTAGCCAAAAATGATACTACCTACTGGAACAGGGAAAGGCCGTTACCATTAACCGAAGAGGAAAAAACAGATTACCAGAAAAAAGAAAAGCTGGCTATTAAACGGGAATCAAAAACCTACCTGGATTCATTAGATAAGGCTACTAATAAGGTAACTCCTACAGGCCTGATGCTTACCGGGGTCAATATTATAGACCGTTATAAAAAGGAATATTATCATTTTGATCCATTGATCAATGCCTTGTTATTTAATACGGTTGAAGGACCCGCGATCAATTATGGGTTCAGTTTTCGGAAACGACATGATTCGGTTACCAACAAAGCGATAGGCTTTGGCGCTAATGTCCGTTATGGATTTTCTGACCACCTGTTTAATGCCAACGCTAATGCAAGCCTGCCGGTTGGTAACTTTCAACTGAACCTTGCCGGTGGTTCAGATGTTACCGATCTCAACAACAATAACCCTGTATCACCCTTTGTAAATACAATTTACACCTTATTTAACCGGGAGAATTACGAAAAGTTATATGAGAAACAATTTGCCGCCGCTACGCTTTCGGGCCGTATAAGCGGTGGGTGGCAAGCAAGTGCCTCCCTTGAATGGGCCGACAGGAAATGGTTGCCCAATACAAATACCTACAGTTTTTTCCATCCAGACGGTAATGAATTTACTTCAAATAACCCCTTAACACCCGGGCAGGACAAACCGCTATTCCCTGAAAATCAGTCGCTTAAGCTCACCGTTCGCACTACTTATGATTTCAGCAATAAATACGAGACCTATCCTTTCGGGAAACGTTACCTGCCATCTGCTTATCCAACAATAGGATTAACTTTTACCAAAGGGATCAAAAATATATTTGGGTCAGACGTTGACTATGATCTGCTTACGGCCGATATCAGCAAATCAGATATCAGCATGGGGGTTTATGGCCGTACATCCTTTTTTGTAGGGGCCGGGAAATTCTTAAATGCAAATAGTTTATACTATCCAGATTATAAGCAATTTAACGGTAATCAAATATTATTGTATAAAAATGGCATCAATAGCTTTTTATTGTTGGATTATTATCGTTTCAGTACAGCTACTGAATATATTGAAGCACATTTAGAACACAACTTTTCGGGCTTTATCACCAACAAAATACCGCTCATCAGGAAGCTTAAACTACAAGAAATAGTGGACTTCAATTACCTCTCCACCCCGGAATTTAAAAATTACTATGAACTTGGTTTCGGGCTGCAATACCTCAACTTCCGGTTAATGTATGGCACCTCGTTCAATAGCGGCAGCAATATAAAACAGGGAATCAGGCTTGGGGTTAGCTTTTAGTTGGCAGTTAATAGTTAACCATTTGTATAGATTACTAATCCTTGCATCAAAAAACTACGCACTATTTACCAATCACTAATCACTTAATTATTATCTTAGCACCCTTTAATTATTGTGATGAATAAATTTCACGGCACAGGGGTGGCCATGGTGACCCCATTCGATGCAGGCGGACAAGTGGATTATCAGGGTCTTAAGAAACTGATTAATTATTTAATTGATAACGGGATAGAATATCTTGTATCATTGGGCACAACTGGCGAAAGCGCCACACTAAATCAGGAAGAGAAGAAAAAGATATGGGCCTTCACTGCCGAAGTTAATAACGGTCGTGTTAATCTTATCGCTGGTATAGGTGGTAATAATACGCACGAAATAGTTGAGCAGGTAAAACAGTTTGACACCACGGGGTATGACGCCATACTTTCTGCAAGCCCATATTATAACAAACCAACACAAGAAGGTATTTATCAGCATTATAAAGCGATAGCTGAAGCATCGGCATTGCCAATAATATTATACAATGTTCCCAGTCGTACCGGCAGCAATATTACCGCCGAAACCACGGTAAGGCTTGCCCAGGACATTAAAAATATAATCGGTATAAAAGAAGCGTCCGGTAATTTTGATCAATTTAACCAGATCATGCGCGATAAACCGGATGATTTTTTATTCATATCAGGCGATGACCCTGTAACCTTGCCAATGATAGCCTTGGGCGCTGTAGGTGTCATTTCCGTTATCGGAAATGCTATTCCACGTCAGTTTTCAGATATGATCAGGCTTTGCCTTAAAGGTAATTTTAAAGCAGCACAAAAAGGGCACTCCGGCTTAATTGAATTCACCCGGATGATGTTTGTTGAAGGCAGCCCTGCAGGTGTAAAAGCCGCTTTGAAATATTTGGATGTTTGTGATGATGGTGTCAGGCTTCCATTGGTAGGCATCAGCAGCTCTCTTACTGATAAAATAATAAAAGAAACTCAGCAGATAACGCAATAAACTATTATTCTTATAGCTACCAGGGTAGCACATCAGTATACCAGCTACCCTTGATATTATTATTAAACAATATCTGTAAAATTAAAAACCCGCACGTTTAGGACGTACGGGTTTTAAGTGATAAAGTAAAGACTTATACTTTATGCCTTGTTTTTTGATTCCTGAACTTCCAGACGAATTGCTTGCGCTAAATTCTTAAGTTCTTGCATGCCTTTACGAACACGGGTACCAGCCGCGCTGTTGCCTTTGTTGTAGAATTTGTCTGCATCGCCTTCCAAAGATGCAACAAGGTTTTTTACATCAGTAAATTTTTTCATTTGAGTTACTCCTTTTAAATATTGAGGTTTATTGTTTTAATTAAAGCTAATCTAAAGTGTTTTTATTAAAAAAAAAACTTTTACGAATAAAAAATACTGCCTTTAGAGTGGTTTTTTTCCACATTTTTAATATCTCATCCCTTTAATTAATTATTATCAATAAACAATAAGTACAAATATTTACCAATCCAAAATAATAGGTATTTTATATTTTCGTAATTAAATAATTACTTTCGCTAAAATTAAACGTAACATTACTTTTACAATAGATAAATTTAAAGTTTCGTTATAAAGCAAATTTACCATATTCTTATTTCTCAATAATACTATATAATTCTTTTTAATATTTGCGGGTGATATTGATGTGTTTTTATTACTAATTCGCCAAAAAGAGTATTGGCCCAGGCGAACCATTTTCGGGTAAAATCAGAAGGTTTGTTCTTATTAAACGATTCATGCATAAAACCGGTTCCGGCATGTGTGGTTTTAAGCCATTTTAAACAGGTGATTATCTCGTTTTCGTTTACAGATGTTAATGCACGGATGATGATACCCATAGGCCAGATATAATTTAAGCCAACATGTGGCCCCCCTATTCCCTCTGCCGCAGTGCCTTTGAAAAAATAAGGGTTAGATGAACTTAATACCATTCGCCTTGTACTCTGATAAAGTGGGTCGTTTACCTTTAAAGCCCCAAGGTAAGGCAACGCCAGCAAACTGGGCACATTGGCATCATCCATAAATAGCTGATTGCCGAAGCCATCTACCTCGTATGCCAGCACTTTTCCATATATGGGATGATGTGCTACGGCATATTTCTGCAACGCAGCATTAACCTCCGCTGCCAGTGTCCTGCATTGTGCAGCAGTTGTATGATCGTGCCCTATTTGCTCAAACATTTCGGCCATTTGGCCTAAACTTACCACAGCAAAATAGTTTGATGGCACCAGGAAAGGATAAATAGTAGCATCGTCAGACGGCCTGAAGATGGAACATATTAAGCCCACAGGTCTAACAGGGTTACCATACCCGCTGTTTGGGGCAGTATCGCTGGCAACTTCTGTTTTTCTTTGAAAATGGTACGGTCCGCGTCCCTTTTTACGTTGCTGAACTTTAAATGTATCTAATATCAGTTTGCCTGCTTTTTGCCATTGCTTGTCAAAAAAACTGTTATCGCCACTAATTTTCCAGTAATTGTAAGCCAGCCTAACCGGATAGCATAATGAATCTATCTCCCACTTGCGTTCATGCAATTCAGGCTTCATATCCGTACGGTCGCTGTCCCATTCACTTCCTGTTGCCTTTTCATTAAAAGCATTAGCATACGGGTCTATCAAAACACATTTTACCTGCCTGTTAATTACGCCCAGTATTAAATTCTTCAGATCCGGGTCATTCTTAATTAAAGGCAGATACGGCCAAACCTGTGCCGACGAATCGCGCAGCCACATGGCGTCAATATCCCCGGTGATCACAAACGTGTCGGGTTTATCCCCCTTAGCATTGTATTTGACTGTAGTATCCAGCGTATTGGGATAGCAGTTCTCAAACAGCCATGCCAGTTCAGGGTCTTTAATGTCAGCTTTTATACTGGCTATCTTATCTTCAACAACCTGGCTGTTAAACCTACGCACCGAAGGGCTCACACGTTTGCTTTCAAAGTTAGCGTTGTTGGTAAACCATGCGGGCCTCAACCCGACCCCTATTCCGGCAGTTGTAATGCCATTCAGTTTAATAAAATCGCGGCGTGTAATCATATTTGGGTAGATGTTGGTTGGCGTAAAAGTAAAAAAGTCTTTCGTATTACCGAAAGACTGTTATATATCTAAATGTAAAGTCTCCCCTTCCGGGGGAGATTATTCACAATATTATTGGTTCTTTTAAGGTGTTCATGAGGATTTTCACCGTTTAGAGGGGGCGGCGTTACGCAACAGCCATTTTATTTTCTTTATAAAAACCTGCTTTTAGTTTTTCACCCATTTCGCTGTAAGCAGCAAGGGTGCGGTCAACATCTTCTGAGCTATGTGCCGCGGTAGGAATTAAACGCAGCAGGATCAATCCTTTAGGAATAACAGGGTAAATAACTATAGAACAAAATATACCGTAATTTTCACGCAGGTCCCTGGTAAGGGTAGTGGCTTCATAAAGATCCCCCTTTAAAAATACCGGGGTAACCATAGTATTAGTTATACCTATATCAAAGCCGCGTTCTTTTAAACCTTTTTGCAATTGAGAAGATATCTCCCACAATTTTTCGCGCAATTCCGGTTTCGACTTTAAAAGTTCAAAACGTTTTTTAAGGCCCATAACCATTGGCATAGGCAAAGCCTTTGCAAATATCTGTGAGCGCATATTATAACGCAGATAATCTATAATCTCTTTATCACCGGCTACAAACGCCCCTATACCCGCCATTGATTTGGCAAACGTAGCAAAGTAAACATCAACCCCATCAATACAATCCTGCGCCTCGTGTGTACCAGCCCCTGTTGCGCCCATTGTACCAAAACCATGCGCATCATCAACCAATAAACGGAAATTGAATTTCTTTTTCAGCTCAATAATTTCTTTCAGTTTTCCCTGCGCTCCCGACATGCCAAACACACCTTCGGTGATCAGTAATATGCCGCCACCGGTTTGCTCCGACAGGCGTGTTGCACGTTCCAATTGCTTTTCGCAGCTTTCCATATCATTATGCTGATATACAAAACGTTTGCCCATATGCATACGCAAACCATCAATTATACAGGCATGTGATTCGGCATCATAAACTATTACATCATTACGGTCAACCAATGAATCTATTATAGATACCATGCCTTGATAGCCATAATTAAGCAGAAAAGCATCTTTTTTACCTACAAATGCAGCCAGATTATTTTCCAGCTCTTCATGATGAATAGAATTACCCGACATCATACGGGCCCCCATAGGGTAAGCCATTCCGTAGTCGGCAGCACCTTTGGCATCTGCTTCCCTCACCTCCGGGTGATTAGCCAAACCAAGGTAATTATTCAGGCTCCAAACCAAATGTTCTTTGCCATTAAATTGCATGTGAGGGCCAATTTCTCCTTCCAGTTTAGGATATGAAAAATAACCATGCGACCATTTTTGATGCTGACCCAAAGGCCCGCCCATAGTTTTCGATATTTTATCAAATAGATCCAAAGTGCTGTATATTAATAATTAAATACAAATATAGCCGTTAAAGGGGTGTTTGCCAAACCTTATTACTTTTTATAATAGGTTATAACGTTTCAACCTAATGGTTAATTGTTCAACATTCACAACAACTTAATCTTTCAAAATTGATTAAAGCAAAAGAGACACAAATAATGTGCCTCTTTAAATAATTATATGCTATGAGCTACTATTCATAGCTTAAATTCAATCTACATTATCATGCAGAAAGGAATTATTATTACGAATCTCCGTATTTCCTTCACTGTCAGAAAGCAGGGAGAACCTGGAGATCTGGCTTTCGTCTGAAGGTGGCGTTTCCTGCAAAGCGATCTCCTTACGTTTATAGGCAGGCACGTTTTCCATCTCCTGGATATTGCCACTACGTAGTTTCATGCTCAGATCCTTTAAACGCATAATACGCTCGCGCGATTTGCGAAGCTGTTCCTCAATAGACTCATCTGTTTTATGGTCGTCTGCACCAACAACGGGCTCCGGTTCAGGAAGCCTTTCTTCTTTTATTGGCTCAAAGTTCATTACAGATTCAGCGATCTTAAACGTAAACTCTTCCCGTGGTTCATTTTCATCCGCTGATGATTCATCAGCAGTAAGATTGTATTTTATCGCAGAATCGTCTGATTTTGCAAACAGATCAAAAAGGCCGGTTTGTTTTTGCTCTTCTTTTTGTTTTATATATGGTTCAGTAACCGCTTCAGGTTTAACGTGATTGATAAATTCATTAATAACCGGTTTAACCAGCATTTCAGTTTCAGGCATCAACATAGATACAACTTTCTTGCTGCTTTGCTCTTTCTCACGCTCATCTTTGGTTTGGAAACCGGTAGCGATGATGGTCACTGATAGCTTATCGCCCAATGCTTCATCCTTGCAATTTCCCCATATCAGATCAGCGGCCAGGCCTGCTTCTTCCTGTATAAAATCAGTGATAATGGTCACTTCATCCATTGTAACCTCTTTATCACCCGAGCTGATATTTAAAAGAATATACCTGGCACCTTCTATTTCATTATCTTTTAATAATGGTGATAATAATGCCCCTTCAACAGCTTTTAAAGCACGGTTCTCGCCTTCGGCGGATGAACTGCCCATGATAGAAACGCCGCTATCTTTCATCACCGTGCGCACGTCCTTAAAGTCAACATTAATATAGCCCGGCAAAGTAATGATCTCGGCAATGCCTTTAGCTGCTGTGGTCAATATATTATCAGCCTGTGCAAATGCCGAACCTAAAGTAAGGTTGCCAAATATCTGGCGCAACCTGTCATTAGATATCACTAAAAACGAATCAACATACTTTTTCAGTTCTTCCAAACCCTCTTCAGCCTGCATTTTACGGCGCTTTCCTTCAAAAGAGAAAGGCGTTGTAATAATCCCTACTGTTAAAATATCCAGTTCGCGGGCCGCTTTGGCAATTATCGGACTTGCGCCTGTACCTGTACCGCCACCCATACCAGCTGTTATAAACAGCATTTTGGTATTGGAACCCAGCATCTGTTTTATATCGTCAATATTTTCAATAGCCGAGTTTTTACCGACTTCGGGTATTGAGCCTGCGCCCATACCTTCGGTTAAGCTGGCGCCTAATTGAACTTTATTGGGGATTGGGCTTAACTCCAAAGCCTGGGCGTCGGTATTGCAAATTATAAAATCAACACCGGTAATACCTTGCTTGTACATATGGTTTACCGCATTACCACCGCCCCCGCCAACACCAATTACTTTGATGATGGACGATTTTTCTTTTAACATCTCGAACTGCATAATCCTTATTTTCAGCTAAATGTGAATGACGAAAAAATATATTTCCCTATTGTAATATTAAAACTTTTTCAACAATGTTTTTCCACAAGTGTCAATATGTGGAAAAGTCATCAGTTGTGAATAATTATTAACCCACCCGGCCTTCGCAATGCCGGGCCACACTCTTCGCTTTACGCGTAAAGGGGGTTATTAATAAACAAACGACTATTTTAAAAAATCTTCGTCCTTAATATCGTCCTTAATAAATTTCTTACCGGTCTCTAATAGTTTCCCAAACAAGCCAAACTTTTTATCATCAGCATATTTGCCTTTTTCAATTTTCACTTCTACAACAGCCGCAGGTACCGAATTGTATTCCATTTTCTGGATACCCTTTATTAAAAGGCCTATACCGGTGGCAAAAGTCGGGCTTTGAAGCTCCTCGTAAATATTTTTTGGCAGAACTTCATTTTTGGCTAAATGCTCGTTAGGATAACCTACGCGGCAATCTAACCCGGTTACATATTCAACCAATTGTGGTAAGTGCTTCAATTGGGCGCCGCCACCGGTTATCACTATTCCGGCTATTAGTTTTTTCTCATAACCCGATGATTTGATCTCATAATACACATGCTCAACGATCTCTTCCATACGGGCCTGTATCACATAAGCCAGGTTTTTTACTGATATCTCTTTGGGTTCACGACCACGTAAACCAGGTACACACACGATCTCATTTTCTTTATTCTCATCAGCAAGTGCCGAACCGAAACGCACCTTTAATTGCTCGGCGATATTGCGCATTACTGAACAGCCTTCGCGGATATCTTCAGTTACGCTATTACCCCCAAATGGTATTACAGCAGTATGACGAATAATACCTTCATGGAATATGGCCACATCAGTAGTGCCACCACCAATATCTACCAGTACTACTCCCGCTTCTTTTTCTTCATCGCTCAATACAGATTCTGATGACGCCAATGGCTCAAGTATCAATTCCTGACTTTCCAGGTTAGCTTTGTTGACACACTTTACAATATTCTTGATAGCCGTTACCTGTCCCGAAATAATATGGAAATTCGCTTCAAGGCGCACACCCGCCATACCGATAGGATCTTTGATCCCCGGCTCATTGTCAACCGTAAACTCTTGCGGCAGTACATGGATTATCTCCTCACCCGGAGGCATTACCAGGTTGTACATATCCTCTACCAGTTTGTCAATATCCTTACGGTTTATTTCGGTATTGAGATCGCGCCTGGTGATCAGTCCACGATGCTGCAAACTTTTGATGTGCTGGCCGGCGATACCTACATTCACTACCCTGATCTCTACATTTGACTGCGTTCCCGCCACATCAACCGCCAATGTAATACCTTGCACTGTTTTATCAATGTTTGATACCATACCCCGGGTTACCCCGGCTGATTCAGCTTTGCCAATGCCCAATACCTCTATTTTACCGTTCTTACTTCTGCGGCCAACTATAGCACAAATTTTCGTAGTCCCGATGTCCAATCCTACTACAATTGGTGAACTTTTTTCGTGTGTCGAACTCTTGTCCATATTTAATTTATTTGAGATGTGTCCTTTTTTAGTTTTAATGAATCCACTTTAGTAACCGCCTTCAGCGAATCTTTTTTGAAATTGTCACTCTTAACTCCTACTACCTGGTTGGCATATTTTATATTAATGACCTTGTATCTGTCCCACCCAACTTGTGGTAAAGCTTGTTTATAAAACACCAGCAGGTTATGAAACTTAGATTCCAGGGAATCGGCATTACCTAATAATATCCTATTATTTCCCACCCGTGGTATCAATTCTATCTCACGGCCCTGGTTCACATAAACCTGTGCTATCTGTGCGCTCCACAACGAATCTCTATTGATAAAGTCAACTATCTTAAATAATTGTCTGGCAATGTCAGTATGCAACGTGTCTACTTTATTTGCAAAAACCTCATCAATATAACCATTGGCCGCTATTACCTTGGCTGTGAAGTTTGCTGATAAGGGTATTTTTAAGCCATGCTGGTCAATATAATAGTCCTGGTCAAATTGGTTCATTATCCTTAGCATCGGCTGCCTTTGGCTAATCTCTACCTTAATTATTCCGTCCATATCAGTATACACTTTTGCCGACTCGATAAAAGGGTTGGCTTTCAGTCTTTTCTCCAGGTCGTGAATGTTAATACTTTCCATATTACGGCCAATCAGTTGATGGCTGTGCACCTTTAAAATATTATCAACTTCTTGCTTGTCAATAAAATACTGACTGCCGGGGATATACACTTTCACATCCTTACAAAAAACCCCTGCTTTTTTAAACTCAATGAAACTCATCAGCACAACCAGTCCGCCCAGGCTAACTGCCCAGGTAAAACCGATCAAAATGTGCTTCCAGATGCGTTTCTTAAACATTTTCTAAAGCGTGTTTTAAAGGTTGAACCAATTGGTCAATATCACCTGCACCCACTGTTAAAAGTAATTCAGGTTTTTCAATCTGCACTAAATCAATGGCTTCTTGTTTTCCACATTTTCGTTTATTCAACAATTTCATATGGCTGAGTATCATATCCGCATCCACCCCCTCAATGGGCAGTTCACGTGCAGGATAAATATCCAGTATAATCAGTTCGTCAGTCATATCCAGCACCTCTGCAAACCCACCCGCAAAATCACGGGTACGGGTGTATAAATGAGGTTGAAAAATTGTTGTGAGTTTTTTATCAGGATATAACTGTTTAACCGATGTGATGGCTGCCCTCAACTCCTCCGGATGATGTGCATAATCGTCTATATAAATATGTTCTGTGTTCTTTACAATATATTCAAAGCGGCGTTTTACCCCTTTGAATGAGGCCAATGCATTTTTGATCAGATCTGGCGCGACATTAACCCTTAAGGCTGCTTCAATTGCAGCAGTAGCATTTTCAACATTGTGCAAGCCGGCAATACCCAGCCTGATGTCTTTTATATAAATATCACCATTTTTGAAGTCGAAATAAAAGTCGCCATTCTCAATACGAACATTTAATGCCCTGGCATCAGCCGGGCCCCGGGCACTGTAAGTAATTCCGGTGGTTAGTGGCAGGTCCTCATGAAATATTAAAGTTCCGTTCTCTTTTATCTGTGATGCAAATTGCAGAAACGACTCTGTCAAATGCCGGTGATCGCCATAGATATCCAAATGGTCGGCATCCATCGAAGTGATTACGGCGATATCAGGATGCAGGGTCAAAAATGAACGATCATATTCATCGGCTTCAACCACCACAATATTGCTTTTACCAAATAACACATTGCTATTATAATTGGTGGCAATGCCACCCAAAAACGCTGAGCAATCCTTACCTGAATCTTTCAGGATATGGGCCACCAGGCATGAGGTTGTGGTTTTGCCATGTGTGCCTGCGACAGCAATTGTAAACATGCTTTTACTTATAAGCCCCAGCACTTGCGACCGTTTAAATAGCTCAAAACCTTTTCTGCGGAAAAAGTTAAGTATCGCAGAATCTTTAGGAATTGCAGGGGTATAAATGATCAATGTGCATTCATCCGGGGTTTGAAAACTCAAAGGGATCCAGTCTTCCCGGTCATCAAAGATCGCTCTTATACCTTCATTGTGTAGATCGTTCGTGAGGTCAGTGGCTGTTTTATCATAGCCACACACTACACAACCCAAATGGGCAAAATACCGGGCAAGGCCGCTCATACCGATGCCCCCTATGCCTATTAAGTATACCCTTTTGATGTTTTGCAATTCCATTTTTTAAATTTTAATCTCTAAATTTTAAAACATAATATCTAACCCGTAAATCCTAAAATCCAATATCTGATCGTTCAGCCCTTCCAACCACTCACAAATCACTTATCGCATTAACCTCTTTCGCTATTACTTCATCAGCATTGGGCAAAGCCAGTTTGATAATGTTGTCGCTTAATATTTTTTGTTTTTCTTTATCATTTAAAAGCGCGATAGCTGCATCTATTAATTCTTCCGGCGCCTTACTGTCGGCAATATATTCGCACGCGTTCTCCTGCATTAGCGCTTTGGCATTTTTAGTTTGATGA
>JAQBOK010000123.1 GCA_028288085.1 Mucilaginibacter sp. | reverse complement strand
GTACCAACTGGATGTATGGCGACATTACTTCAGTTGACACCTATTTAGGCGGAAGCGCTACCTCGCCACCTCAACAGGTATCAGATGCTTTTAATATTGAAAATTTCCAGGTATTGGCTACAACAGGTTTTGTGGATGATAAATGGACAGCGGATTACGACGGCGTGTCACGAGCTAACGCAGTAATTATTGCTGCCGGCCATGCTACAGACATGAGCGCTGATCAAAAGAATGCCGCCATTGCAGAAGCACGTTTTCTTCGGGCCCACTTTCACTTTGATGCAAAACAGGTGTTCAATAATATCCCTTATGTTGATGAGAACACGGTTAATTTTAATAATCTTTCTAATACTCCTGATATCTGGCCCAAAATTGAAGCCGATTTTCAGTTTGCTTATGCTAATTTACCAGAAACTCAACCTTTAGCCGGGCAGGCCAATAAATGGGCTGCGGCTTGTTATTTGGCTAAATGCTATATGTTTGAGAAGAAGTTTACAGATGCAAAAACATTGTTAGCAACCATTATAGCCAATGGGAAAAATGCGCAGGGAGTAAAGTATGCCTTAACCGCAAACTATCATGATAACTTTGATGTGACCACAGAGAATAATTCTGAATCGGTGCTTCAAATCAATTTTTCTGTTGACCCTACCAGTCTTCCAAACAATGCTAATTTGGGCGAAACTGGGGTGTCTCCTGTTGGCACCGCTGCCGATGTAACTTACGGTTATTGGAAACAGCCATCCTTCAATTTGGTGAATGCCTTTAAGACGGATGCAAATGGTTTGCCTTTACTGGATGCCAATGGCATCGATCTGTCAAATGATGTCAATATGAAAAATGACATGAATATTGATTCATCTACCCCGTTTGTGCCTTACCAGGGTAATGTCGATCCCCGGCTTGATTGGTCAGTAGGCAGACGAGGCGTACCATATTTGGACTGGGGTGTAGATCCCGGGAAGAATTGGGTGGCAGATCAGTCATTTGGTGGCCCTTGTATCAACATAAAAAACATATTTAAACAAGCCAACCAGGATATCGGCTTTGGCGGTATCATCTCCTCTTATTATTATGTAGGTAACAGCGCTGTAAATTACAACATCATCAGGTATGCCGATGTATTGCTTTGGGCTGCAGAGTGTGAGGTAGAAGCAGGTAGCCTTGATCAGGCACGCACTTACGTGAATATGGTTAGATCAAGGGCAATGACCGGGGCAACTGAAACTATCGACAATTCATCCGGTTCGCCATCTGCTGTTTACAGAACAGGTTTATACAATACGGCCTGGGCTAGCCAGGCTTATGCCCGCAGTGCCGTTCGCTTTGAAAGAAGGCTGGAATTTTCGCAAGAGGGCCAACGTTTTTTTGATTTGGTAAGATGGGGCATCGCTGATACTTATCTTAATACTTATATTCAAACAGAAAAAACCCGCGGCGTGGGCAGTGTTTTGGGTACTGCCCAATTTATTAAGGGTAAAAATGAATATTTCCCGATTCCTCAGCAGGAGATCATTCTTGATCCTCAGCTTAAACAGAATCCTGGTTATTAAATATCCTTACTATTAGAAGTATGATGATTAGATTTGAATCATCATACTTCTTTTATCCATCTCCTAAAAAGAACAATTATAATGCGTCTAAAATATATAATGTACTTCTGCGGCATTTTATCCGCAATTTTATTGATCAATGAAAAATGTGTTGCACAACGTCCCCCTAATTCAAGAGCGTACTATATCAATACATCTGGAAATGATAATAGTGCAGGCACAAAAAATAAACCTTTCCAAACTATTACTAAAATAAACAGACTCAACCTGGCAGCTGGCGATACAGTTTACTTCAAATCGGGCCAGACATTTAAAGGGACCTTGCTGCTTATTCATGGTGCAAAGGGGACAATAAAAAACCCGGTTGTCATTACATCTTATGGTGTGGGTCATGCCTTCATCAACGCTAAAGACAGCTGTGCTATAAAAGTTTACCAGGGCGATCATATAAAAATACAGCACCTTACGCTTATTGGTTCGGGTCGTAAAACTGGTAATATAAGGGATGGCTTAATGCTCATCAACAGTACTAACCTAGTGGCTAATGATCTTAATATTTCAGGATTTCAAAAATCGGGTTTGCGCATCTATTCATCACAAAATATTACTGCAAAAAAAGTATTCGCGCATGATAATGGTTCGGCAGGTATTACAGTAGAGAGCCAGTATCCCAAACGGGAGAGCACAGATATAAAAATTTTGGATTGCCGTGCTGAAAATAATCCTGGTGACCCTACAAATCTAACCAACCATAGTGGAAATGGCATTGTAGTAGGGAATTGCAAAAATGTATTGATAGATCATTGTACGGCAACCAACAACGGCTGGGATATGCCGCGTATAGGCAACGGTCCTGTGGGAATTTGGGCCTACGAAGCTGATAGCGTAATTATTCAGCATTGCCTGTCATATCGCAATAAAACTTCCAAAGGCGGTGCTGATGGTGGTGGGTTTGATCTGGATGGCGGTGTTACTAATTCGGTGGTTCAATATTGCTTTTCCTACGAGAACCAGGGCAGTGGGTATTGCATTTTTCAGTATTGGGGTGCAAGTTCCTGGCACCACAATGTTTTTCGATACAATATTAGTGAGAACGATGGAACAGTTTCGGATTCCCAGGCCGGTCTATATATATGGAATAGTTCGGATGATGAAAAGCAATTTTATGATTGCGATGTATACGGCAATATTATTTACAACTCAAAAGTTGCAGCAATCTGTTTTTCGGAGAAAAGCGAAAGCAAGGGTTTGCGTTTTTACAATAATATATTCGTAGGGAAGGATTCAATTATCTGGGGAAAGGATAAGATCGGTGATGTAAAGTACCGTGATAATAATTGGTGGAGCATTGATAAAGGATTTAATATTGATAGAATAACGGACCTGAAAACATGGGCAATAAAAACAGGTAAAGAGCAAAAGGAAGGTAAAATAATTGGCTTAAATATAAAACCGGATTTTAAAAATCCAGGGAAGGCTACAATTACATCGGCTTCCCAATTAAAGTCGTTTACTAATTACCAGTTATCCGGGAATTCACCTTTAAGAAAGAAGTCTGTTTATACAGGTCAATTCGGGATAAAAAATTTAAAATTGGAATAACATGCAGCGCCGTAAATTCATAAAAAGTGCAATAGGCTTGGGATTAATCATGCATCCTTTTGTAAAGGCATGGAGTAAACCCTTAAACTTCAGAGATCTGAAATTATCCGGGCCGCCAAAGCCGATATTTATTTATAACAACTGGTCGGCTTACGATGAATTGTCAGATAATGTGCCCCAAACGGAAGAATTGGCCATGCGTGAACTAAACGAGGTCATCCGCCTAAAAAGCAAAGGCGTTGAGATAGATTATTATGTGATGGATGCTTTTTGGTTTGATCTGTGGGGCGGATACCGCACCTGGCACAAGCAGCATTGGCCAAACGGCCCGGATAAATGGCTGATTGAATGCAAACGAAACAATATCAAACCGGGAATGTGGTTTTCAACAAACCTGATTGCTACACACAGCGGACGTTTTTTGGAAGTGATATCTGAATGGAAGGATTCGTTAGGTACCGACCCTAATATCATGTGTATGTTTGATGGCGGGTATTTAAAACATCTTTCAGATACCTTACAATTATGGTATGATAAAGGCGTAAGGCTGTTTAAATTTGATTTTGCCTATTTCGAGGCAGTAACTCCGGCCATGAAAGACAAGTATACTAAGGAACAGGTGCTTGAAAAAAATAAGATAGCATTTATGGATATGCTTCAGCAATTCCGAAAAAAAAATCCTGATGTGCTGATAACAGGTTATAACGGTTTTGGTGGTAATATGGAAAACACTTATACACCGTTCAATGAAAAAATTGATCCACGCTGGCTGGATACCTTTGATACCCTTTATTGCGGCGACCCTCGTTTTTCTGATGTGCCGATGATGAATATCTGGCGGTCGCAGGATAATTATTCTGATCACCAGGTTAGCGCCTATCAGGCTTATGGAATGCCTATCCGTCGGATTGACAACTGTGCTTTTATGATCGGCAAAACAGGCACCTGCTATTACCGGGCAAATAATTGCTGGAAAGGCATGCTGATACTTGAATTGGCACGAGGTGGTTGGGTAAATGTGTATCATGGAAACCTGGAACTGCTAAATAATGAGGATGCAAAATGGTTTGCCAAAGTGCAGAACATGTATCATCCATTACAGGTACAGGACTGTACAGTCACTTTTGGCGGGGTGCCGGGAAAAGGAAAACCTTATGGGTTTAAATCATCAACAGTAAAAGGAGCAGTATGCACAGTAGTTAATCCTTCGCAGGCAATTGTTACTATGGACTTGCCTGTTACCACCTTTAATAAAACAAAATTATTATATGCAGATGGAGGTTATAAACCCACCGTAAACGGGAATAAATTAACTATAGGGCCGGAGCAATTGGTAGTTGTAGGATTTGATGTTTATGCTGGTGGAAAATATGATCTTGGGGTGGATAAAACGATCCGCATACCCATAGCTATTGACAGAATCGAATCCACCTTTACACGAACAGGAAAAAACACGATAGAGGGTGAAATTAACGTGCTTAAAGGGAAAAATGTACGTATTATAATGCAGCAATTTGATGCAAAAGGCGTGCCTTATCGTTCATGGCCGGGCTCACCGCCTGATGGCAAAAAAGTAAGCGAAGCAATAAACATCAACGCATTGCAGGATGGTAAGAATATTTTGCTGCATATTGAATACGATAAAGTGATCTGGAGTGGTTTATCCTGGGCGGCAGCCGAAATTAAACATGGTGACTTTGATCAGGGGAAGCCTTTACATATTAAATGTACCTCGGGCGAAAAGGACGAGTTGAAATTGAGTGCGAATATTTACTCTGTTAGTTATCAGTAAATTAAATAACAATGCGAAACCATAAAAAAACTACTTTATACGGCTGCATCCTTGTGTTGTCGATCGTGTTATTATTTCGATTAAATGCGACAGCACAAACGATACACGGTAAATTGACTGATAACGCAGGCACCCTGGTCAATGCGCATGGTGCCGGAATAATGTATCATGATGGTGTGTACTATCTGTTCGGTGAGATCAAAAAAGGAACAACCTGGCTGGTTGCAAATCAAAGCTGGGAAGATTACCGGGTTCCGGCAGGGGGGATTTCCTGTTATTCGTCAAGGGATCTTAAAAACTGGAAGTATGAAGGTGTTGCATTGGCCCCTGTTAAAGGTGACCCTACCAGTGACATTGATACGGGCAAAGTTATTGAACGCCCCAAAGTGATTTATAACAGTACAACAAGGCAGTTTGTAATGTGGATGCATATTGATGCCAGGGATTATTCTTATTCACAATCTGGAGTAGCAATAAGTAGAACACCCGCTGGGCCATATCATTATATCAATAGTGTGAAACCGAACGGTCAGATGTCGAGGGATATGACTCTGTTTAAAGATGATGACGGTAAGGCCTACCTGGTATACTCCTCTGAGCAAAATAATACCATGCAGGTGTGCCTGTTGAGCGATGATTATTTATCACCAACAAAAACTTACAGTCGCATATTGATTGATCGTCGCCGGGAAGCGCCTGCTTTATTTAAAAATAATGGCAAATATTATTTGATCACTTCCGACTGTAGTGGCTGGTCGCCTAATGCGGCAACTTATGCGGTAGCTGATAAAATATTAGGACCATATATTGAGCATGGCAATCCCTGCACTGGAACCAACTCCAATACTACCTTCGAATCGCAGAGCACTTATGTGCTGCCTTTAAAGGAGAAGAATACCTATCTTTTTATGGCCGATCGATGGAACAAAACTGATCTCGAAAAGTCAGACTATTTATGGTTGCCCTTAAAGGTAGATAACGATAAAGTAGAAATTAGTAACAAATAGTAAGATGAGAATTGCACTTTTTTGCGGCTTTCTTTTACTTGTATCGATCACCGGTTTTGCGCAAAATAGTAATAGTTTTGAGCAGGGACTTACCGGGTGGTTAATCTCCGGCAAGGTGGCAATCAATAAAAATAATGCGCATTCCGGCAAAAATTGTGTTCAGATCGGAAACGGATATGGCTCCGTTACACAGCGATTAAGGGGTTCTTCTTTATCTGTCGTTTCTTTTAATGTTTATGTAAAAACCAGTGATAGTACGACAAGGGCATATCCTTTTATCCGGTTTCTGGATATAAACCATAAACAGCTTTTAATTTATAAAAGTGCGACTGTCAGATCAACTGCTTATCAACAAACCGGAAATTATACAGAAACGCCGCCGGGAACAAAATATATAGAGGCTGGCGTTGAGCGCGATTCATCCGGTAAGGGATATGTTTACGTGGACGATTTCAGCATAGAAACGAATATTGGTGAACCTAAAATAAAACATGAGCCGCTGGTTAACCTGGATCAGTATATGCGCCCTTTCTGGAAATCAGATACGATCTACAACGAAACTGTATTACTTTTTTCAGCGAGTGGAAAAGCTGCCGAAGGAAAACTACTCTATTCGCCTGATAAAATTTTATCAGTAAAAAAGTTTGACCTGAGCACCGTTTATAAACAGAACGTAGATTATACCCTAAATAACAATATGATCGTTAGGGAGCAAAATTCGGAAATACCTTTCCGGAATGATACGTCATTCGATACCAAAAAAGACCTGGCCTGGTTCAACCTGCAATCGCAATGGGTGGTGGTGACCTATACCCACCATGATAAATGGGATGGGCCAACCCCGATATATAAGGGTGATAGAATGCCGTATGTAATGGCAAAGCTAAAAGCCAAAGCACCTCTCAAAATAATAGCTTACGGGATGAGCATTACCCGTGGAATGGATGTGAGTAGCTATGATACCGTGCCGCCGTATATGCCAACCTATTTGAACTTATTCACCAGTCAATTAAAAAAGTTTTATCATGATAATAATATCAAGCCCTATAATGCAGGTTTGCCAGGTGCCATAGTAGATTGGGGGGCTCTGTATGCCAACAAATATATCAATCCAATAAAACCCGATCTGGTGATCATAGATTTCGGGATGAATGATTTCTGGCGATATACGCCGGAGCAGTTTAGGGGATATATTACCACTATCATAAGTAAAGTAAAAGCAGGTAATCCAAAGGTGGAATTTTTGCTGCTTTCTAACATGAAGTTCGATCCGGATTATATCCTTGACTCCGACAAAAATAAAGCATGGTATTTGGCAAATATGGAAGGTTATAACAAAGTCTTGCAGCAAATGGAAACTACCGGGATTGTTAACCTTGACATGACTACACTGAGCGATGCCATCTATCACCATAAAAAAGCAAAAGATTGTATCGCTAACCCGCTTCACCCCAATGATTATATGGCCAGATGGTATGCCCAGGGTATGGCACAATTATTAATAAAAAATTTTAAATGAAACGGATAGCCTTTAAAATGAAATTGCTGCCAGGTTGTGCAGAGGAGTATAAAAAGAGGCATGATGAAATATGGCCCCGCCTGGTGTTCCTGCTAAAGGAAGTTGGGATAAGCGAATACTCCATTTTTTTGGATGAAGAAACTAATATTTTATTTGGAGTTTTAAATGCGGAGGATGTGGATGTTTTAGATAAGCTTCCTCAGCAGGATATCATGCAGGAATGGTGGAAGTACATGAGTGACCTGATGGAAACAAATGCAGACAATTCACCCGTCAGCAAACCGTTAAGAGACGTTTTTTATTTACCTTAGATATTAACCATTAAACCAGCGGCACATCTATGCTGTATCAATACCCGGATGTTATGAAAAATAAGATCATCGTTAATACCAAGCAGGCTATGCTTTGCGCTTTAGTTTTTTTGCTTACTTTAAAAGTTGATGCGTCTGATAAAATTGATACGCTTAAAATCAAATGGGACGTACAAATAATGCTGTCAAAAACCACACCAACACTTCAATTAGTTGAAAACCCCATGGTTCGCAAATCGCCCATCCATGAAGCCACGTTTAAAGCGTTGAAAGACCTTAATGCAGATTATGTGCGTTACGTGCCCTGGTTCCCTTATCCTAAACTGGCTGTTGCTGAATTAAAGCCACCGTCTGGAGGTAAAACTTATTGGGATTTTAAGCTCTTGGATAGTACAATGGCGGCCCTGATGGAAGCAACTAAAGGGCACTCAGTTGTGATCAATTTTAGCACCACTCCGGTTTGGATGTGGAAGACTGGCTGGGTAGTAAACTATCCTGACGACCCCTACCAAACTGGCTGGGACTATAACCAGGGAACTGAGTTGCGAGACACGTCCATGAAGGAAGTGGCCACTTATTATGCGCGGTTACTCAGTTGGTATACCAGAGGTGGTTTTACAGATGAACTCGGGCAATTTCATAAATCAGGGCATTTTTATAAGATACCTTATTGGGAAGTTCTAAATGAGCCTGACCTGGAGCATAATATTTCGGTTCAACTCTACACAAAAATGTATGATGCCATCGTTACCGAAATGAAGAAGGTATCCCCGGATACTAAATTTATCGGCATGTCGCTTGCTTTTGAAAGTCATCCGGAATATTTCGAATATTTTCTTAATCCGAAAAATCACAAACCCAACGTCCCTTTAGAGGGTATTTCGTACCACCATTATTCACTCCCGTCATGGCGGGAACAGCCGTTAGATGCCTATCAATATACTTTTTTCGAGAAGGCGGAAGGGTTTTTAGATAAGGTACGCTACATCGAAAACATCAGGAAACGCCTGGCTCCCCAAACCTTTACCACCATCAATGAGATCGGCACTATCCTGGGTGCCGAAACTTTGCCTATCCCGGATAACTACTGGAATTTATCGGGAGCCATGTATGCACATATGTTTTTGGAATTAACCAAAATCGGTATTGATGTGGCAGGAGAATCGCAGTTGGTGGGTTATCCCTCACAATTTCCGGATGTTAGTATGATCAATTGGAAAAATGGGAATCCAAATGCACGTTATTGGGTACTGAAGCTGCTCATTGAGAGCTTTGGTCAGGGAGATCGGCTGGTCAGTACTTTATATGGCGATTCACAGGGTGGAAATGGAAGCATGGATTTTCAGGCTTTTGTTACAAAAAAAGGAAAAAGACTGCTATTGATAAATAAGCTGAATAAGGAAAAAGAAATAGTATTACCTGCTGAAGCAAAAGGCAGCCTGGTGCGATCGGTAGATGTTACTACGGGGGAAAATCCGCCGGTTTCTGTACAGTTAGCTGATAATAAAATTACGCTTAAGCCATTTTCTGTAACTGTTATTGAGCTAAAGTAATTATGAAAATAGGATTATTCGGCATCGGCCTTGAGGCTTACTGGGAACAATTTTCGGGACTAAAAGCCAGGCTGGAAGGCCACCTCTTAGTAGTAGAGCAAAAACTGTCTGCGATGCACCCGGAAATTATTAACCTGGGGTTAATCGATACACCGGATAAAGCCTTTGAGGCAGGCGCAGCATTCAGGAGGGAGGATGTAGACCTGATCTTTTTATACGTGACTACCTATGCACTATCATCAACTGTGTTGCCTGTGGTTCAACGGGCAAAGGTGCCGGTAATCATTCTCAACCTGGCTCCAGAAGCATCCATTGATTATACCGTATTTAATCAAATAGGCGACCGGACTAAAATGACAGGAGAATGGCTGGCTTATTGTTCAGCCTGCCCGGTTCCCGAGATAGCCAATGTATTTAGCCGCACTGGTGTTAAATTCCACCAGGTTACAGGGGTGCTAAATGATGACCCGGAATGTTGGAATGAAGTGAAAGAGTGGGTTGAAGCGGCGAGGGTAGCCAATATCATGGCTTATAACCGGATGGGCTGCATGGGGCACTATTACAGTGGCATGTTGGATATTTATTCTGATCTGACCCAGCACTATGCGCATTTTGGCGGACATATAGAACTGTTGGAAGTAGAAGAATTGGCTTCACTTAGAAAGACAGTAACCGAAGAACAAATAAAGAATAGGGTGAAATTATTTTATGAGCAGTTTGATGTACAAAGTGATTGTTCGCAAGAGGACCTGGAAAAAGCGGCCAAAACTTCAGTAGCGCTTGATAAACTGGTGGAGACTTATAAGCTCGGGTCTATAGCTTATTATTATAAGGGCACGGGCAACACTGACAGTGAGGATACCATCAATTCCATTATACTTGGCAATTCCCTGCTTACGGCCAATGGGATCCCGGTTGCGGGCGAATATGAGATCAAAAATGCGCAAGCTATGAAGATTATGGACAGCTTTGGCGCAGGAGGCTCTTTTACTGAATATTATGCCATTGATTTTAAAGATGACGTGATATTGATGGGGCACGATGGGCCAGGACATATTGCCATCGCTGAAGGTAAATGCAAAGTAAAGCCGTTAAGTGTTTATCATGGTAAAGTAGGCAGGGGCCTATCAATAGAGATGTCGGTAAAAAAAGGACCTGTTACCCTACTATCAGTAGTGGAGCAGGGTGGGGGTAAGCTAATGCTGCTGGTAGCCGAGGGCGAATCTGTGCCAGGACCTATACTTGAGATCGGAAACACCAACAGTCGTTATCGTTTTTCTATCGGAGCCCGCAAATTCATGAATAACTGGAACAGCCATGGCCCGGCACACCACTGTGCTGTAGGATTGGGACATATAAGCTCAAAACTACATAAGCTGGGTAAATTGCTCAATATAGATGTTGTACAAGTATGTTGACTAAATCATTTAAAACTCGAGCTCAATTTTATTTTTGATCTAAGTATTTCCAATGTTTTCTTTTTTAGGAGTAGGGAATTCAGTGAAGTAATTAAATAAATTAATTTCAGTTGGCAACTGAAGCTTTTTTCTTAACCGATACCTGCTGATTTCGACGCCCCTAACAGAAATATTTAAAAGCTGTGCAATTTCCTTGCTGGATAAGTTCATCCTTAAATAGGCACACAATTTAAGCTCATGTGCACTTAATAGGGGGTGGGTTTCTTTGATAGCTTTCAGGAAGTCGCTGTGGGTATTGTCAAAGTACCCAGCAAACTGATCCCAATCCTTATCCATTTTGCTTTCCTGGTTCAGTATTCTGATGAGCCTTTTTAATTCCTCGGATGGCATATCATTAGTGGATTTTCTTAATTGCACCAGTTCTTCCCTGATTTTTGCTAATAATTCGCCTTTTTGAAGTAAATGCATTGCAACGGAAGCCAGTTCGGAGTTTTTACCTAATATCTCCGACTCTAATTTCTCGTTTTTTAAAGCTATTATTTCCTTTTCAGACTTCTCCATTTCAAGTTGATGCAAATATTTAAGTCTTTTTTGCTCTGCTTCATATTTCAATTTTTCCCTGATGAATTTCTTCTTCAGCCAACGGTAAAACAAGTAGTTAAAACCAAGAAATAGTAAGCCGTAAGTAACATATGCCCAAATAGACTTATACCAGGGTGGAAGAACAATAAATGAATACCTTGTAATTATGGATTCGTCTCCTAAATTACTCCTGGCTTTAATTTGAAAAGAATAGTTACCTTCCGGCAGATTCGTATAATCCTTTTCTGTTCTCTTTGACCATACCGACCACCCCTTATCAAAATTTTTCAAAAAATAACTGTATTCTATATTTGATTGCTTTTGAAATGAGGGTGTTGAATATTCAAAATGAAGACTATTTTGCTTATTGCTAAGCTCATGAAGTTGTTTTTTTAATTCCGAGCCAGCAACATAATAACCGCCATTAAGGATGCTATCGACATCGCCGGAAGCTTTTACAGATCTTACAAGAACCTGGATTGGGCTTTTATTTTTTTATATTGTTTATAATTAATGTGATAAAACCCCTTTTCTGCGCCGACAAAAATGTTTTCATCATTTAAGGGATAGATATTTTCGAAATCGATTACCAGCTTGCCACTAAGCTCGGGGAAATAGATCAATTTAGGTAAAGATCCGGAAATATCAACTACACCCAATTTCTTTTCTTCAATAAACCAAATATTTCCCAGCG
>JAQBOK010000113.1 GCA_028288085.1 Mucilaginibacter sp. | reverse complement strand
AATATCACTGGTTCGATAGCTACAGTATCAGGCAAGGAAATTGAAAATACTCCGGTAACAACTTTTGAACAAGCGTTACAGGGCCGAACATCTGGCGTTAATATTCAAGCAGATGGTGGCAAGCTTGGACAGGGTGTAAAAATCAGTATCCGGGGTACTTCATCTGTTACTGCAGGTACACAACCGTTAGTAGTAGTTGACGGAATAATCATTAACGAAACCGATCTATCTACTAATGGTGCGCCTACCAATCCATTGGCTGATATCAATTTTAATGATGTTGAATCGTATGAGATTTTAAAAGATGCATCTGCTTCGGCAATTTACGGTGCAAGGGCATCAAATGGTGTTATACTGATAACAACTAAAAAAGGAAAGGCAGGGACATCCAAAATAGGATTTAACGCACAATTTGGCTTTAGTCAGCCATCGGGCCACCGGCAGTTTATGAATGCTAAGCAATGGTTACAAATAGAACAGCGTTCGGTAATTGGGGCTGCGGCACAGGATTTTAAAACAGATTCGGTTGATTTTCCAACATTGGCAGACGCGTTGGCCTATGAAAACCTTGACGCTACATTTACAACTTTAGCGGCCGGAAAAACCAATTGGAACACTTATAATACCAATTGGGAAAAACAAGCCTTTCAAAGTGCACCTCAACAACAATACGATCTTAATTTTTCAGGGGGCAATGATAAGACAACCTATTATTTGGGTGGTCAGGCACTTAATCAAACAGGTATACTTAAGGGCAACAAGTTTCAGCGATACAGCGGCCGCGTAAATGTTGATTCAAAGATATCCAGCAGTTTCGAGATTGGCATGAACCTTGATTTTACGCATACCTATAACCAGCGTTTAGGGAATGACGACCAGTTTAATACACCTTTAGAAATTGTCGCATTATCACCTATTACCCCAATAATTGATCCACGTACAAATTTAATCAGCGGCACGCCTCCTGGTGATCCTAACGGGGACTTCCCTCTTTACTACAATCCGTTGATAAGTGTTAATAATGCCTATTACCATACCAACGTTTATCGCACACTGGGTAATATTTTTGGTAATTGGGAAATAGTAAAGCATTTCACCTTCCGTTCGGAATTTGGTGTTGATCAAACCAACCAAAATGAAGACAGTTACTTTGACAGCTTAACTGCAAGGGATACTGCCACCCCAAACGGATTTGGCAGAAATACTAATACCAGCATAGTACATTATACCGTAAATAATTACTTTACTTATAAAAACGTTTTCGCCCACGATAATTCGTTGGATATAACAGCCGGTACAAGTTATGAATATAGCCATTTAATGAAAAATGATGTGCAGGGCAAAAACTTCCCATCAGATGCCTATAAAGAAATAGCTTCGGCAGCCTTAATATCTGCAGGTTCATCGTCACAGTCAGAATATAGTTTTGTATCGTATTTTGGCCGGGCCAATTATGCTTATAAAAGCAAATACTTGCTTTCTGCAAGTGTGCGTGAAGATGCATCATCCAGGTTTGGCTCAAATAGCCGGTATGGTACCTTCCCATCGGGTTCAATTGGATGGATATTAAGCCAGGAAGATTTTTTAAAAGATTTTCATACACTTAGTGAGCTGAAGGTTAGGGTTAGCTATGGTTTAACAGGAAACGCGGAGATAGGCGATTATTCTTCCCTTGGCCTGTTTACCGGCGATGCCGGTTATAATGGTACAGCCGGACAGCGTTTTACACAGCTTGCTAATCCTAATTTGAAATGGGAAAAAACAACACAGCTTGATTTTGGGCTTGACTGGGGCTTTTTCAACGGAAGGCTTTCGGGTGGATTTGACTATTACCGTAAAAACACGCGCGACCTTTTGCTTAATGTTAATGTACCTGAAACCCTTGGTATAGCCTCCCAAACCCAAAACCTGGGCAAACTTTATAACCAGGGCTTCGAAGTGACGTTAAACTCTGACAACTTTGTAGGCAAATTCAGATGGAGCACCAGCTTTAATGTTTCCTACAATAAAAACAAAGTAACCGATGTTAAGGGGCAAATAATAAATGACGGCGCGGATTTAAACCGCGTTATAGAGGGGCAGGAAATTGGTGTATTTTATGGTCGCGAATATGCTGGTGTTGACCCTGCTAATGGAGATGCCTTATACTACCTGAATACAAAAAATGCCAATGGCACGGTAAACCGCGGAACAACAAATGATTACAACGCTGCTCAAAACGTGGTATTAGGTAATCCTACGCCAAATATTACAGGGGGTATCACTAACAATTTTGCCTATAAGGGATTTGATCTGTCATTTACCGTCTATGGATCATTCGGCAATAAAATTTATAATGCTGCCGGGCAATACATGAGTACCGCCGCAGGGAATGGACTTGATAATCAAACCATTGATCAGCTTAACTATTGGAATAAACCGGGGGATATCACTAATATCCCAGAACCAAGGGAATTTTATTCTAACGGCACCAATCCTTCAAGCAGGTATTTATCCAGTGGTTCATATGTTCGGTTAAAAACCGCGTCGTTGGGATATACTTTTCCGAAAGTTATGCTTGCAAAAGTTAAGATCGATCGCCTTAGGGTATTCGTTAATGCATACAACTTGTTCGTGATTACTAAGTACAAAGGATGGGACCCTGAAGTAAATTCCGATTACCTGGCATCCAATTCAAATATCAACCTGGGGAACGACTTCTATTCAGCCCCCCAGCCCCGGACTATTACTTTTGGGTTGAATGTTAGTTTATAATATTAATCATACGACAATGAAAAAACTAAACAAAATATACTTAGGGATTTTAAGCACAATGATAATATTAAGTGCTTGCAACAAAGAACTCAATCTGAAACCTTACCAGTCTATCGAACAGAGCCAGGCCATATTAACAGCGCAGGATGTACAGATAACCCTGGTAGGTGCATATAATCGTGCTGTTTTAGCCGATCTGTATGGTGGCGGCGTGTTTATTTACCCTGATCTAATGGCTACACAAAGCACTATTAATTGGCACGGTACCTATCAGGGGTTAACACAAATGACCAACCAAACTATACCCAATGACAATACCTTTGTAAACGGAGTTTGGCTTGATGGCTATGAGGTAATTAACCAGGCTAATAATGTGCTTGCCAATTTATCTAAGGTAGCAGCAGGAGATAAAGACCGCACAGAAGGCGAAGCTAAATTTTTACGCGGAATGACCTATTTTGATTTGGTAAGGCTATTTGGTAAAGCCTGGAATGATGGCGATGCTACTACTAATCCTGGTGTGCCAATCGTTTTGACGCCTACTACGGTGATCGGTCCCGCATCATACGTTGCAAGATCAACAGTTGCCCAGGTATATCAGCAGGCAATAGCAGATTTGACTGATGCAGAAACAAAACTACCGGTGGAAAACAGCTATTTCGCTAATAAATATTCTGCGGCAGCAATACTTGCACGACTATATCTGCAAAAAGGAGACTATGCGAATGCTATTACTGAGGCAACAACAGTGATTAGTTCGAACGTATTTTCACTGAATAAAAATTATGCCGATGAGTTTCCTTTTCCAGACCTGAACGGGAATATCACCGCTGTACACATAGATAATACTTCTGAAGATATATTTACTTTCCAGGTGACTACCCAACAAGGGACAAATGCTCTGAATACTTATTACGCATCGACCAATGACGGAGGCCGGGGCGATGTGCATATCGTACCAAGCTTTCTAAACATATTTGAAGATGGCGATACTCGTGCTGCAATATATCAATATGATGACCCTACCGATCCAACCACCACTTTAAGATGCCATAAATTTGATAATGTTGATGGGAATGTACACGTGATTCGTCTTGCTGAATTATATCTTATACGAGCTGAATCAAACTTGCGTA
>JAQBOK010000088.1 GCA_028288085.1 Mucilaginibacter sp. | reverse complement strand
ACGTTCATGCCTTCTTTCAAAAATTTCACCGCATTGCCAAACAGTCTTTTTGGCACATTGTGCTGATCGTAAGTGGTGTTATCCATTATCACCAGGTCATTGCCATCCTCATACAAGTATTGATAATCGCTGGTTTCAACACGTGCTATATCAACTTCTTCATCCGTGCGGAAACGATATTCAACCAATTTACCGTTTTTTATATTACGCATGCGTGCCTGGTAAAAAGCACGAAGGTTACCGGGTGTACGATGTATTAATTCTTCAACCTGCACTAGCTCGCCGTTAAAGCGAAGGATATTGCCATTTTTTATATCAGATGCTTTAGCCATAAAATTTTATTGAGGCGCAAACTTAGGCACTTACGTGCAAAGAAACAAGTAGTTAAGCGGTTTTACCCCATCCGTCTTAGTCGCCGGTACCCCCTTAAGTTTAAAAGGAGAAAGGTGGGGTATAAATAAGAATTATACCTTTGTACCCATGGTGGATGTGATATTAAAAAAAGGTAAAGAAAAGGCTGTCCTTCAGCGTCATCCCTGGCTTTTTTCTGGGGCTATTGAAAAGATAGCGGGCAAGCCGGCCAATGGTGATGTAGTGCGGTTGCTGAATGAGAAAGACGGTTTTATGGCCTATGGGTTTTATAATGACCAGTCGAGGGTGGCATTGCGATTATTAGAATGGGATGAAAGTGTTGAAATAGATGAGGCTTGGTTTCGTAAAAAAGTGGCAGTTGCGGTAGCCAGCCGCGGTAATTTATTAGAAGATGGCACAACCAATACCTGCCGGCTTATTTTTAGCGAAGCAGATTATTTACCCGGACTTATCGTAGATAAATATGCCGACTATCTGGCTGTGCAGGTGCTTACTTCGGGCATTGAAAAAGTAATGCCGGTAATTATTGATGAATTGCAAAAGCTACTGAAACCAGCTGGTATCTTCGATAAGAGCGATGCTTCATCCCGCGCCCATGAAGGCTTGGGAACAGTTAATCAAGTGCTGGCGGGTAATCATCCGCCCGAAATTGTAAAAGTGCTTGAGAATAATATCAGTTATGGTATCAATATAACCGAAGGGCAAAAATCGGGCTTCTATTGCGACCAGCGAGATAACCGGCATATTGTAGCCTTGCATGCCAAGGGGAAAAAAGTGCTGGATTGTTTTAGCTACACAGGTGGGTTCACGCTTAACAGCTTAAAGAACGGCGCCGAATCGGTTACTTGTGTTGATAGCTCGGCTTTGGCTATTGAAACTTTAAATCAAAATATACAACTAAACAATCTTGATGCTTCCAGTTATACAACAGTACAATCTGATGTTAATAAACAACTGAGAGCGCTACGGGAACAGGGAGAAAAGTTTGATATTGTAATACTTGACCCACCTAAATATGCGCCATCGCGCTCGGCGCTCAACAAAGCATCCCGTGCATATAAGGACCTTAACAGAATGGGGATGTTGTTGCTTAACAGCGGTGGGCTACTGGCTACTTTTTCATGCTCGGGCGCTATGGATATTGATACTTTTAAACAAGTGCTTGCCTGGGCTGCCCTTGATGCCGGCAAGGAAGTTCAATTTATTTACCAGTTTTGCCAACCCGAAGACCACCCGGTAAGGGCGTCATTTCCCGAAGGAGAATATCTGAAGGGGCTATTGTGCAGGGTGTATTAATTATTCATTCCTAAAGAGGCAAAATTTGCGTCTCTAAGAGCAATTATTCAAATTTAACACCGCCGTAGCTTGATCTGATGCTGATTATTTTATCGGTGTTGCCTTTGCCTATGTGACCCTTATAGTTTTGAGTTGGATGGAAACCTTTTTCTGAGTCGGGAGGTGTCTTTTTGGTAATATCCACCGGCAGGTCACTATAATCAAAACCACCATAGCGGACGGTTACATCAAAATCGGCGCTTGCAGCGTTGTTTAATCCTACTTTAATACCCGAATAGGAAGAATTGATGGAGAGATTTGTAAAATTCCTATCCAACTCGTCAATTTGTATGCCGCCTGCATAATGGGCATTAATGTTACCTGAACTTTTTATCCTGCCTATCTTAACTGAACTATAGCTGATATCTGAAGTAAGCTTATCAACCGAACCAAGCTCAAGGCTGCCATAATCAACATCTAACTGGCTTGAGGAAAGGCTTTCAATGTCGGCGCTGCCATAGCTAACCCTGATGTTATTGGCAGGATGTGTAAGAGCCTTTGCAGAAAGGCTTCCATAAGAAACATTGATAGATACTTTTCCTTCTAAATCAGGCAATTCCGTAGCGCCATAGCTGTTATCAACACTAAGCGCGTTTTTTGATGGCATATAGATAGTATAATTTACCTCAACCTTGTGGTTATTATTTCTTGTGTTAAATAAATTCCAAATGGAACCATTGCCGTTGTTCCCACCAAAATTTGTTCTAAAAGACACTAAATCACCATTTTTACTATCAGAGATGCTGATCGCATCAATTAGCTTTTGAGCAGTTTCTTCATCCCTCGCGTCAGCTTTGATCTGTATATCAACCTTAAATTCATTCTTATTCCAGGTATTTACAATCACCCGGCCATACTTATTATTTATCTCCAGTTTGTCATTTGCATCAGCAGGATAGCTTTTACTGTAGGTTTTTACTTTTTCTTCTATATCGCCACTTTCCACCATCTTTTCAACAACAACATCGTCAAGATTGATGCTCAAATTTTTGCCCAGTTCCTTAAAGTTTTCAGATATCTCCGGTACAATTACACTGAGTCCCTTATCCAGGTCTTTTAAGCTCAATTTTAAGCTTTTGTTCAGATCATTCATCGCCAGGTTCAGGCTCTTCATGTTCAGATCAAGATCTTTCATGCTAAAAGATTTACTGTCAAAATTCAGCGTGTCTTGTGCAAACCCCGGCCTGCCTATGGCCAGCAAAGCCATCAATAACAGGGTGGGTTTAAATATTTTTAGTTTCATTTTTTTGATCGTTTTTCATTTGATTATATTGTTCAATTACAGACAGTTGCTGATTAAGCACCTCTGTTTGTATTTGAAGGTTCCTGATCATTGCACGTAAAACGCGTTCCTGGTTAGGGCTGGTGGCCAAATCATTATTCAATTTTTTATAAGTAGAATCCATTTGGGCTATCTCGGCGGTAAACTCCTTATACATCTGCGGATCAGATTTGGCAAGCGCTTTTAATTCATTGCGTTTGCTTTCTATCAATGAGGTATAATGCACTTGTTGTTTAGCGTATGTTGGGTTAATGGCTGCATAATCAATGCCCGCCTTTTTTTCGTTGCGCAGGTATAAAACAAAACCGATACCCATTACCAATATTACCGAGGCGGCTACCCGCATTACAAAGCTGAGCGAAAATGTTTTTGCTTCACGCTTTTTTGGCAGAACTACTTCGGCCGGCAAGTGTTTTTCAATCTTTTGCCACAGATCAGCCGACGGCTCAAGGTCATCAAATTCTTCCCGGTTCATTTTAATGAAATCTTCTAATCTCTTGCTCATGATGCTATTCCTTTTCTTTTTAAAATCTCATTCAGTTTTCTTTTTGCCCTCAAAAATTGTGTTCTCGAGGTGTTTTCTGAAATGTTTAATACTTGTCCTATTTCTTCATGGTCATACCCTTCAAGCAGGTACAATGATAATACTAACCGGTATCCCTCAGGTAATTCCTTCATGGCCTCTTTAACTTGTGCCACCTTATATTGTATCTCTTCATCATCCTCACCCTCTTCGTCTGCAATATTAGCCAGTTGTTCATCCTGCAGTTCAACCAGCTCCATTTTGCGTTTGCGCAAAAGGTTGATAGCCCGGTGAACTACAATTTGTTTTAGCCACAAACCAAATGTGGTTTCCTGCCTGAAATCTTTTACACGGTTAAAGGCATCCAAAAAGGCCTCCTGTAAAACATCTTCAGCTTC
>JAQBOK010000077.1 GCA_028288085.1 Mucilaginibacter sp. | reverse complement strand
TCAATAACTGTTGGCGGATGAAAAAACTTTAATAGGATTGACAGCAAACCTATTGCGCCAATAACCCAAAGGCTTTTGGCCGGTAACAATACTTTGATATTTAACTTGCGGCTGATATGGCTGATGGCAAAGCGGATATCTAACGATGATGATGAAGCGGCCAGGTAATGGGCAGACAGCAGGCAAATTGCAAATATTAAACGGTGCGCAAAAACGCTGACAGGCACCGTGAGTGTTTCAATTACGGCATGCCCTTCCAGCAAAGTACCTATCATAGGTGCAAGGCTATTTGCCGAAATCATTAAAAACACAACGGTAGCTGATAGAGCCGAGCCAACATTGATATTTTTATAGTTAAAAACAACCAGGCAGCTCGCAATAAATGCGCCAAGCGCGAATAGGCTTGATAAGATATTTTCAACACTTACATCCAAAAGCATTTGGCCAACAAAAGCGCACAAGGCTATTGTTATCAACGCTTTACGAACAAGACCCAGACTTTGAATATATTGTTTATTGTACAGCACTATTTATTGAAAATTACTTCTTTTGGTAAATACTCAACCTGTACATCAATTAATAATTGTTGCATCTCGTCTTCCAGCATCCAGTGGTTATTTTTGCATTTTTGATAGGCTGCATTCCCCATATCACTGCAGCGAACGGGGTTAGCCAGTAAATTTTGCAGCTTATCCAGGCACTCCCGCGGGTTTGAAAAAAACGCAGCTTCCTCGTCCTCATTAAATAATTGCTGATGCGTTGGCGTGCGCTCAATTAACAACATCCCGGCACATCCCGGTACTTCATAGGTACGCATGGTCCATTCATCTTTATTTGAGTGTGAAACTAAACCGAGGCAAACCTGCGACTGTTGAATAACACTTGCGTAGTCCTCGCCTTCGGCGGCGGGGTGAAAGTTTGCGGGGAACCGTTCAGGCAAATTACTCCTTTGATGCCAGCGGTTGCCGAACACATGTACAGGTATTTCATTTACCAATAGATATTCGATTAATTCTGCTCTTTCATCAATACATGTACCTACAAAACTTACGGGATATTTTTTAGTTGCGGGTTGAGGTAGCCGATGGAAAAGCGGGGAATAAACCCCATGCCGCCAAAGCCTGAAGTGTTTGGCGCCAAGTGCCCCCAGGTTATCCATATCACTTTTTCGCTTCACCAGGTGCAAATCAAACAAGGGAGCTACCTTAAAATAATTCTTCCAGATCCATTTATCGCCATGCCTATCGCCCCACGGATTATCATCCTGGAAGGATATTAAAAGCGGGCGGCGACGAAGCTGATATAATTGATTTAAAACATCCGCCTTTAAATCGGTTGCCCATTCTACCCATATTACATCAGGCTGAACTTTTGTGCAAAGTCCAACCAATGCTTTTCCAAGGGTGGCACTATTGTGCATTAAAGCCGGCTGCTTTAAAATTTTTGCCGCATGCCCGCTAAAGCGACCAAGTTTTGGTAAAAACCGGCTTTTATCTAAAATAAATACTTCTTTGTTACATTGCTGCATTGCCCACAAGCGCTGACGCCCGGAAGCGCTTGGATTTTTAAGATTTGCAACAAATACAATTTTCATTAAATAAATTATTTTTTGTGGGGTTCCCCGACTTTTTATGCAATGCTAAGTCTGCTATTTGCAATCCAGCCGATAGATAGGATGGTTTAGGTAAAACTAATCAGGTAATTAAAATTCCATTACCACCACTCACATTTCTGTCCTATTTCAATAGCCCATCCCTGTTCTGTAGGTAAATTTATTAGCGTTGATTCATCAGGATAATGCTTGTCAAGCTGTAAAATATGGCTTACAACCGAATTTTTAAAATCTTCGGCAGTATTCCCTGAGATTCCCACCCAGGGATTGTCCGCAAGTAATTCAGAAATGCGCGACTCCTTATTTAGCACAACCGGAACCCGGCGGTACAAAGCCTCTAAAACAGGCAAACCAAACCCCTGGCGTGCAGGCACTAAAAAAAGATCAGTTTTGTTGTATTGATCTTCTACTTCGATATTACTTAAAAATCCCGGAAAGCTAACTAATTCCTTTAAACCAAGTTTTTCTGTTAGCCCCTGCAATTGATCAATTTGCGGACCATTACCAGCTATCACAATTTCTATAGATTTAAACCCGTTCCCTAAAGACGTTACATTGTTTTTAAGATGCTGAGCCACTTCTAAGATCCAGTCGAGGTTTTTTGACGCAGTAAGCCGGCAAATGGAAAATATACGTAAAACGGTATTTTTACAACGCTGCGCATGGTTAACAATGCCCTGCGGGGGTAAGCCACCCTGGTAAACAACATCAAAGTGCCTGCCGTATAAAAGTTCAAGTTCCTCCGCATTCCATTTCGTCATTGTAATGCAGGTTTTTGCCCGGTTAACCCCGTTTCGGCTCATCAGGTATGAAAGGCGGTTTCTTAATAACGAAAATGGATTTTTCAAACCAGTATTTTGTACTCTTTTGCTTAATAAGCTTGGCGGATCGGTATAGTGAAGTACATAATTATCATTAAAAACGGCGCCATAAAACCCTGCCTTGCCGCCAAAGAAAAACGGGTGGCCAAGTATGTCTTTTTTATTTTGGTCAATCCACTTTTTTACCCTGAAAGACTTAATGAACGGATTCCAATGATCGTCAATCTTAACTGTTATCAGCCCATCTAAATAGCTTGACATGTTAATATGATCGTAAAAACAAACGACCACAGGTATATGCCCTTTTTTGATCACCTCTGTTGCAAGCGCAATTATATTTCGTTCTATCCCTCCGTATTCCCCTATATGAGGGTAAAAAATGATCGCCTTTTTCATTAGATTATTTACGCCTCAACGCATTAGCGCAAAATTTTGATAATTTATGTGACGGCTTTTCGAAGACTATAAAAAACAAAAATACTGCGATGTGTAAAAACACGAATAATAATAACCAATTGAGCAGGTAACCAGGAAAATAAAGGGGACTCATTTTTGCAAACAACCAAATTACCAATAGATGGACAAGATATAGGGAGTATGAGGCAGCCCCCATTTTTTCCAATCGTTGTGACGGCAATATTTTGCCAAAATTAATATTAACAACTTCCCGCTCTATCCAAAAAAAGGCATATAAACCAAATAGCAGTATAGTGAACTGCGAAGTAAAAAACAAACCAATAATTGGCTTATTTATCAAATGGAAATAAAGTGCATACCTGTATACTGGAAAGGTGATTGTAGACAAGATAAGCGCTCCTAAGCGCCACCACCAAATAGCAGCTTTCTTATTCAGAACTTTGTTAATGATTGATGCGAAAGAGATACGCTCGGCCAATAAAACACCTAATAACCAACATGGAAAAGCCAATAATGCAGCCTTCCAATTTAGAAAACCGCCTCCGCCAATTTCATGAAAATACATTGATCTTTCGTTAGACCATATAATAATAAGTACAACTGATATAAAACCGGTTAACATTATGAATTGGATAAGATATCCTTTTTTAACTATCCACAATACAAAAGGATAAACTACATAATAAATAGCCTCGCAATAAAGCGTCCATATTGGAACCACCCTGAGAAAACCATCGGGATGGTGGAAATTTAACAGTTTTGCAATCGCCAAACAAGCTAAAAGTGGCAATGAAAGCCTTAAAAACCGTGCAGCGTAAAATGATTTTATATTGAATGAATCCCTGCGAATGTTAGGATAATGAATACAAAGCCCGGAAACGATAAAAAAACCCATTACAGCAGCCTGTCCATTGATTGACCATCCATATAAATGATCCAAGAAATCAAATATTTGCGTTTTAGCATGACCGGTGAATATTGGCGGCGCGCCACCATGCGTAAGAAAAACCCATAAAGCAAATACATACCTCAGTTGATCGATTCCTGCAATATGCTTCAATGCAGGTGCGGTGATTTTTCGCTTATAACTATTGGGATTAACTACTTCTTCTAATAAAATTTCCATACTTAAATTAAGGACTATAAGGGGGCTTATTTATCTTAAATAAAAGGTAGTTAATCTGTTTAGATCCGACTATCCGCAGATTGCTTAAAGTATTTTATTTAAATGTTTTGATGAAGCCAGCGTGTTCGCTTCCCGCGCAACAGCTACCATACTATCAGCGTATGTTTTCCAGCCGCCCAATTCTTTTACCCGTTCTACACAAGCAACACTCATGCGCTCGCGCAATGAAGGGTCATCGGCAAGGCGGGTAAAAGCGTCAGCTAATGCCTGTGCATTCCTTGCTTCAACCAGCAGCCCTTCTTTTTCATGGCTAAACAGGGTGCTAAAACCGGTATTAGTAGATGCAATTAAGGGGCAGCCACAGGCTGCAGCCTGTATAAGCACCAGGCCAAATCCATCTTCAATACTTGGCAAAACCAGGGCATGAGCGGTTGAAACATATTTCTTTACCTGGTCGCGGGGCACATTACCTACAAAACGTATATTGTCATGTACTCCTGCATCAATCAAATGCTTAATACTATTATCTATATTGCCGACTAATATTAGCTCTTTTTTCGGATGTTTAAACGTGTGAAAGGCATCAAGTAAGTATAAGATCCCTTTACGAACAGATAGCTGCCCTACAAACACAATTCTGAAACAATCATCAGATGCCTTGCCAACCGGATAAAACTCTTTTAACGAAACCCCATAAGGTACAACCCGCAACTTATTTGGATCTGTTCCCTGGCCTATGAAAGTTTTACGGGAAAACTCAGATGGTACTGTAATTATATTAGCTTCTTCGGCTTCGGCTTCCTCATTTTCTATAAGCCATGGGTTAATGGGGGTCCAAGGTAGTTTTAACCGGCGATATTCTTCGCTCATAACCTCATCTACATATCTGATATGCGAAGAGCCCCGATCCATAATATATCCGGCCCCGCGGCTTTTCGCTACTTTGCCGGCATGCAAACCAGATCCTGAGATCCCAATATAAGCGTCACAATCAGGCAAGTTGCGGGCAACCCACCTGGAGTAGTTTTTTGTGTGGAGAACCGCTAGCCGGGCATCCATGCCTTTGCTGTAAAACGGAAGCTTTGCGCCCATTCGCCTTACGCCTTCCATTAAGAAATTGCAAGTGATCAGATCGCGCGGTACGTTCTGCTCGAGCGATTCCTTATCAGCCTTCCACCACGGGAGAGACGTGAAAACACGTTCTAAATGGCCCATTTGGTGCAACTCCCGGGCAAGATCGATGTGGTGATAACGCACCCAGGTAGACTGAACTATTTTCATTTAATATCCGGTATTAATGAGCTTAATGAACTTTTGTAAAGGAGTGTTGCTGGCAGTAATATTTATATGATTGAAGTCGGTAGGTCTTGTATTACTCCGCAATTTTCTTTTGCATCCGCATCATGCGTTTTGCTGTACTAACCGCCGACTTAATTTCATGCCCAATGCCCCGTATAAATTCGCCCATGGTGTCTCCTGTTAATTCCAGTGAGCGTTTTAATACATAAGGTATTAATATTAAATCAACTGTTAACGTGGATAAAGCAGCGCCTTCTACACCCTGGTAATACGACAGGATACCGCATGCAATGATGGCCAATGTGCTTGCAATGAGGTACCTTA
>JAQBOK010000048.1 GCA_028288085.1 Mucilaginibacter sp. | reverse complement strand
CGGCGTGGCCGACCAGGCCGCTGCCGTGCAATCTTTTAGTCTAACCCAATTTTTTTGGTAGATATAAACTGTAGTTATATTTCTCTATAATTTTTGTGGCAAGCTGGGCTTGAGCTACATTAGAGAGAAGAAGAAATGATACTATAAAGAATAAATAAGTATGGATCATATAATGAATTATTGAAGTTTCAAAAGTACAAAAATGGGTAATGAACCTACAAAAGTCGAGAGGAGTGACTTTTTTGTACAATCTTTTAATATAACTCAAACATGCGGACATATATCCGGTTAGAAAGTTTGCGTCTGATACATACGACAACCGCGATACGCCCATCTTTTTTACCTAAGGAACATTACCCTGTATTTAACAACCACAGGGTGTTGATTTAAGCATTGAAGAATGGGGTGTTAACGTTCTACCGGTAATGTTTACTAGCTGACAAATAGTTTCGTGGTTATTTTATTGTACCCAAATAAATAGTAATTGCAACTAAAACCATATTAGTCGTGTCCTTTTATTTGCCTGGTTAAATTATAAGCAAGTCTTGCACTTAAAATTAAAGTCGAAGCAGTTTAAACCAGCTTCAATGGAATTCCCTATCTGACAAATCTTAATTGAATGAAATTTATTCCCTCCGATGAACTTGCAACTAATCTTGCCAATTCTGATCATTCCATTAGAGGCAAAGTATCCGTCCCAAAAGTCAAAAAATTTAATTTAAAACCAGCTTTACTTCTCCTTGTTTTTCTCTTCGCGGTTATCATTCCACGCTGGTATTATGTTGAGCATTTTGCAGTCGCTCTACCGTTTTGGGATCAGTGGGATTCAGAAGGTGATCTTCTACGTTCCTGGCTGGAAGGTACATTAAAGTTTTCGGATTTATGGTTGCCTCACAATGAACACCGTATTTTCTCAACCCGGCTTTTTGCCTTGTTTTCCTTTGGATTAACAGGCGTATGGAACAATCTTGTCGGGGCGCGCCTCAATGTTTTACTTGCCTCATCCATACCGTTTATTTTGGTCTGGCTGTTACACAAGGCGGGTGAATTAAAAGGGAAAAAGTGGCTTATGCTTCCCGTTATTTTGGCCGGTTCTGTATTACCTTTTATCTGGGAAAATCTTTTGGTAGGTTTTCAAAGCCAGTTTTACTTTTTGCTTTTATTCGCCGTATCAGCATTAGCACTAGCTACCTGGCGACCTGAAAGTTTGGTTTCGTTCCTGGCCGTAATCATGCTAAGTATTTTAAGCGTATTGACAATGGCGTCGGGTATTATGACGCCTCTGGCGGTTGTCTCAGTATATTGTTTGCACTGGTATCTGTACAGAAAACAGCCCGTACAAACTGCCCTGTTTATTTCGCTGTTATTACTTGTTTCAATCGCAGGTTATTTAACTATGCCCTCACAGCCTGCTCATGAAATTTTCAGAGCGCAAAACATACAGGATTTGTGGGATACTTTTTTGATGATGGAAAGCTGGCCGCTTAGGATCAAGTATTGGGCGGCGCCACTACTTTGGTTACCCACTTGCATTACCTTACCTATTTTGATTTTCCGTAAAAACATGACCCGATACGATCTGCTGATGGCAGGTTGTCTATTCTGGTCTCTTTTACAGGTGCTTGCTACCAGCTACGGCCGCGGTCATGATTTAGAGAATGTAACATCCCGCTATTCCGATTTCATAAGTTTTGGTCTTATAGCTTACGCCTGGTTTGCGCTTCGAGTGACAGAATTATTCCCAAAAAACTTCCGAATCCAGCTTTTGACTATATTAATCAGCATTTCATTTTTTGTAGTTCTTTATAAAGGCCATTGTTCAAGAAAAAAAGACGACTTTACTGATATGCAAAACAGGCATAAAATGGTGCTTATTCAAATAAAGAATGTCTCGGATTACTTAAAAACTGGCGATTCTACATCACTTCAAAAACCAGCTTTTCAAATTCCCTATCCAGATCCTGTACGATTAAAAAAATTACTGGACGATCCGGCACTCAGATCTGCGCTTTCTGGTTTTTATAAGATAACTGTCCCAACCGAGGCTAAAAAATAATGATCTAAGATATCTTCTGTTTCATTTTCAGTAAACCCTAATTCAAATCATATTTGAAGTTATAAGCACAGAAAACAATGAAGGACTGGGGGGCTGCCTATGTTGTCTCATTAATGTCGATCTAGCTCCATGCAACCTGATAAAACAAATTTAGTATCTGCGCAAAACAGCCTTATCCATGCATTAGCATTCGAAATACTGTTTTAAATCAGGTCAGCCGTTTATTCCTGATATGTCATATCAGGGATCTGTTTGCATCTGAGCCCTATAAGAAATCTACAAGGTGCAATTAAGCAGGCTATCGGGTACCTTGAAAGATTGGATTCACAAAGAAGGGTAATTGCTCCGGGCCTACAAAAAAGTACAAACTGACCTCCATTTCCCAATATCGGAAAAAGAGATCAGTTTGTAGGATAGCAATGCGCAGATGAGAAATTTGAAATTTCTGGAGTCAAATACGCCTGGTTCGGGCGTTGCTACATGGCATTAAAGCGGTACATAGATTTTTGTCTTTCACTCTCAATACCCCTCATTTTGCGCAATCGCAGGCGTGCTGGTAATTACTGCCAGTGCTGGGATCGGGTACAGGAGCTGGTAAGATTTGATCGGTGTCGAAATGCCTACTGTACTTTTGGTGCCGCCGGATACTTTTGAATTCATGACCGTGAGTGCACGGTCCGTGCGCAGCAGATCAAACCAGCGATGTCCTTCAAAGGGCGACTCCAGTCGTTCTTCATTGTAAACCGCCGTCTTAAACGTTTCGTAAGTCAGGCCGCTCAGATCGCTGAGGTTTGCACGTTTCCGTACCAGGTTGATTGCCTTGTAAGCATCGTCCACAGGACCTTTATTTACTTCATTGAGAGCCTCTGCATACATCAGCAGGATATCAGCATACCGGATAACGTACCAATCGGCTCCTGAATCGGCATTGCCACTCCCTGTTTCGCGCTCCACATAACCGCGGATGTATTTGGCGGCAACAAAGGTGCTTCCATTCGTATAACCGTCAGCGATATTGTTCCGGCGTACATCGCCCGCCGAATAGGCGGCAGCGATATCTTCGGTCGGCTGGTTGAACCCGTAAGCCCCGCCTGATTGTATGGTAATGCCTTCCGAACCAGTTGGTGCAAAGTGATTGGGTAGGTTCGAGCCGAGTGAGTTCGATGCACTTTTATATTGTGCCTGCCAGATCGCTTCGGGATTTCCCTGTTGCCCGGCTTTGTACAGGTCAGCATATACAGGCAGCAGGCTATAAGTACCCGAGTTAACTACTTTTTTAAATTCGGCAGCTGCTTCGCTATATTTTTTCTGCGTGAGATAAACCTCTCCAAGCAGGCTTTGAGCGGCACCCTTTGTTGCTCTTCCCACAGCGGATCCATCGTATGAAACAGGCACTAATTCCTCGGCCTTGGCAAGATCTGCTTCAATCTGAGCGTACACTTCCGGAACTGTAGAGCGGCCTACATTGTAACTGGCATCGATATCCGTGACCGGCTCAGTCACCAGCGGAACGCCGCCGTATAGCCGGACCAGGTTGAAATAGGCCAGTGACCTCAGCGTAAGTGCTTCGCCACTATACTGTTTTTTTAGGTTATCGCCTATGGTTGCCCCCTCGATCCTGGCCAGGATGCTGTTGGCTCTTGCGATCAAAATGTAACTGGTCTGCCAGAATGCGGTGAGGTGCTCATTGTCGGTCGTCTCCCGGAATTCGTCGATATTTCTTTTCGCATCATTACCATCCCCGCCGGCGGTAAGCTCGGTGGTGTTATCCGAGCGAAGGTCGACCAGCAGGGGATAGTACCCATTGCCAGAATAAACCTGTGCAAAAGCGGAGTAGGCACCCACCAGCGCCTGGTTGAAATCAGATTCGGTTTTAAAAAAGTCCGTTTCGCCAATCTGAGAAATGGGTTTTGATTCCAGGAAATCTTTACAGGACGTTCCTGCAACGGTCACGAAGATCAGGGCAGCAGCCGTTATAATATTCTTTGCGTACATACGAGTCAAGTTTATAAGTTGATCTGGATTTTTGTAGGATCAGAAACTGAGGTTGAGGCCAAATACAATCGTTCTTGCCATCGGATAGGTACCATAATCGATGCCGGGTGTGAGCGCAGAAGAGATCCAGGGATCGCCTTCAGTTGTGTTAACCTCCGGATTGTATCCAGTGTATTTGGTAAAGGTATGCAGGTTCTGAATGTTCACATACGCCCTTGCATTTCTCAAAATGGTCCCATTAAGCACCTTGCCAAGTCTATAACCAATGGTAATGTTTTTAATGCGCAAAAAGGAGGCATCGTCTACCAGCCACGATGAGATCGTCCGGTTATTAGCCGAGCTTCCGACACCAAACGTTTTACCATCACCGGATTCCTCAGGCGAACGCCAGTAGTTGGCAAAAGCGGTACCATTGTTTCGGTAATTACTGCGTTTTGTAAGATTCAT
>JAQBOK010000045.1 GCA_028288085.1 Mucilaginibacter sp. | reverse complement strand
GTAATACTATTTATGGTCTCGGTGCCGAATTTGATGATTATAAAACCCTGCACCGTGATGACTTGCTGGTACATTTTAAACAGATGTACCAACCATCAAACTGTACCATTGTGATAGCCGGAAAGGTGGATGACGGGACATTAGAATTGCTGACTTCGGCTTTTGGCGACGATTGGGCAAATGCAACGGTTGAGGCTGATATTAGCCAGCCTGAATTAAAACCGGCAGATGAACATTTTTATTATATTGAAAAACCCGATGCCCTGCAGTCTGCTATACGAATGGGACTACCATCTATTACCCGGACCCATGCTGATTTTCCGGCTTTACAGGTATTAAACACTGTATTGGGCGGCTACTTTGGTTCAAGACTGATGGCAAATATCCGGGAAGATAAGGGGTACACTTATGGCATTGGTTCGGGCATTAGTTCGTTAAACATGGGCGGAGCCCTATTCCTGGCAACAGAAGTTGGCGCCGATGTATGCAAGGCAGCTATAACAGAAATTGAGAAAGAGATCAACCTGCTAAAAACAGAACTTATTTCGGAAGAGGAGTTATCGCTTGTACGCAATTATATGCTGGGCTCATTGTTGGGCAGTTTAGAAAATGTGCTTTCTCATGCCGATAAGTTTAAAAACATATACTTCGCAGGTCTTGATTATGAATATTACGACAGGTATACCGGGGTAATAAGATCTATCACTGCACGGGAATTGCTTCAAATGGCCAATAAATACTTGGAATTGGATAAGTTTTATAAAGTGATAGTAGGAAAGTTTTAATATTCCAATGCGGCTGTGTTAATGTGCAGATGATACTTGTTGAGCAAAAATCAAATCAATCTTATAATCTGCATATTAATGCGTGCATTTGTAATCTGCTCATTAACCGAGTGTCAATGCAAAGCAATCAAATCACACATTTAACATTAGCATACGTGTATATTTGAAATCTGCATATTAAATGCTATCTTTGTCCGGCAAATAATAAATCCAAATAATTATTTGCTATGCAATTAGATCCATTCAAATTTGTCGCCGAAGGTTTAACCTACGATGACGTTTTACTACTCCCGGCTTATTCTGAAGTTTTACCGCGTGATGTGGACACAAGTTCTTTTTTGACCAAAAAGATCAGGTTAAATATCCCTATTCTTTCCGCAGCGATGGATACGGTAACCGAATCAGCTTTGGCTATTGCTATAGCCCAGGCCGGCGGACTCGGTATCCTGCATAAAAACATGAGTATACAGGCCCAGGCCGATGAGGTGCGCAAAGTAAAACGATCTGAAAGCGGCATGATACAAGATCCCATTACCCTTCACGAAGCATCAACCGTAGCAGATGCGGTTAAAATAATGCGCGAATTTAAGATTGGTGGTATCCCCGTTATTGATGGCGAACGTAAGCTGAAAGGCATCATCACCAACCGCGATCTGCGTTTCCAAAAAGAAATGAACCGCCCGGTAAGCGAGGTAATGACCAGCCTTAACTTGATCACTGCGCCACAGGGAACTACACTTTTCCAGGCAGAAGAAATATTACAGAACCATAAGATTGAAAAGCTGCCAGTAGTAGACAAGGATGGCTACTTATCCGGATTGATCACTTTTAAAGATATACAGAAATTTAAAAACTTCCCCAGTGCCTGTAAGGATGAATATGGCCGCCTGCGTGTAGGCGCTGCTGTTGGTGTCGCTGCCGACAATATTGATCGTGTTAAAGCCCTGGTAAGTGCCGGTGTTGATGTAATTACTGTTGATACCGCGCATGGCCATTCAAAAGGGGTGATTGACATGGTTAAAAATGTAAAGGCTATGTTTCCAGACTTGCAGGTAATTGCAGGTAATATTGCCACAGCTGATGCTGCCATAGCCCTTGCTGATGCAGGCGCCGACGCGGTAAAAGTGGGGATAGGCCCCGGCTCTATTTGCACCACGCGTATTGTAGCAGGAGTAGGTGTTCCGCAATTATTTGCGGTTTATGAGTGCGCCCAGGCGCTTAAGGGGAGGGGCATCCCGGTTATTGCTGATGGGGGCATCAAACAAACAGGCGATATTGTAAAAGCGATTGCGGCAGGCGCAAGTTCCATTATGGCAGGCTCACTATTTGCCGGTGTTGAAGAATCTCCTGGCGAAACCATTATATACGAAGGCCGTAAATTTAAATCATACCGTGGCATGGGCTCTATTGAGGCTATGGATAAAGGCTCGAAGGACCGCTATTTTCAGGATGAGACCGATATTGTTACTAAACTGGTTCCTGAAGGTATTGTAGGCCGTGTACCGTATAAGGGCACGCTTGCCGAAGTCATATACCAATACATAGGCGGTTTGCGTGCAGGTATGCATTATTGCGGTGCCGCTACCATTGATCAGTTACAGGAAGCCAAATTTGTACGCATAACCGCGGCTGGTATGCGCGAGAGTCATCCACATGATATTACGATAACTAAAGAGGCTCCTAATTATACGAGGTAATTTGTTGATGCAGTGGGGTTCAACAAATCAATAATTAAAATTAAATGAAATCTATCTGTGTATTCTGCGGTTCAAATTTCAATGGCGACCCCATTTTAAAACAAACAGTTGATCAGCTTGCTGAAGTTATGGTTGGCCGTAATATTACGCTTGTTTTTGGAGGAGGTAAGGTGGGGTTAATGGGTTTGTTAGCTGATGCTGTTTTGCAAAGGAATGGTAAAGCTATTGGTGTTATCCCGCAATTTTTAATGGATAAAGAGGTAGGCCATACTGGTTTAACAGAACTGCATATTGTAGAAAACATGCATCAGCGCAAACAACTGATGAGCGACCTTTGCGATAGTATTATTATGCTGCCTGGTGGGTTTGGTACTTTAGAGGAATTTTTTGAAGTATTAACATGGTTGCAGTTAGGCTTGCACAATAAACCCATTGGTGTGTTGAATGTAAATGGGTTCTACGATCTTTTACTACAGCAAATGGATGTAATGGTTGAACAGAAATTTCTAAAACCTGCCAACCGCAAACTGGTACTTACATCCGGCGACGCTATAGAACTGGTCAGCCTGATGGAAAATTTTAATGCCGCGCCCGACGAAGTTTGGTTTCGCGACAGGAATTTGACTTAATGTGCCCTATTAAAGTTTAGTTGTACGGGGCACGGGAGGTGGAGGAACAGTTGAGTTAGTAGTTGCCGGAGGAGTAGTATTAACAGGCGTTGGATTAACGGTAGGGGTAGCAGCAGCTGGATTATTGGTAGCAGCAGTAGGGTTAGTAACTGTAGCGGTAGTTGGCGCAATTCCCGTAGTTGATGAGTTGCCTCCCTGTCCCTGTAATGATGCCATATCCCTGAATGAAGGGAAATCAGCCATGTTATTATTAGGTGCCGAATACAAGATATACTTCCCGGTAGCCCCCGAAAATCCACCCTCTTCCTCAAAAGATTCGCCAGACCTTAAATTAAGATGATGTGTGGTATACCAATGCCCATCAGTTGATTCCTTATAAAGCGTAAAATCCATCGCAACCGAATTGATGTTGGTGAGTTTATAGTGTATTTGATGTGATGACCCCAATGTTTTTTGTGTTTGAACAACAGTTATAAATCTGTTATCGTCCTGAGTTGCCTTATTCTGTGCTTTGAGCGTGGCAACTGAAAACAATGATACAATTGCGATCGTAAAAAATAAGGTTTTCATTCTTTATTGATTTAAGGTTATAGCCAATTTGCGTTTAAATTTATCAAAAGTTTAATATTTTAATTCGATTTTCATTTCTCTCCACCATCAGCTCCATAAAAAAATACCCAGGTTGTAAAATCCGCGGTAAAATTCTCAAAGCGGTGTTCAATTCCGGCAGGTACAAAAAGTACATCTCCCGCATTAAAATTGACGCGTTTATCATCATTTAAAAATTCGCCGCTGCCGCTGATAACCACATACAGTTCATCTTGCTTATGAGGTATTTGCATATCAATATTTTCCGGCCGATATATTTCAACAGACATCGTACCATGCTGCATCACTTTGGCAAAAAATTACCCGGTTGAATTACGCAGACGCTCCAGAGCCTCATTAACACTTACTTGCATACTCAAAAGTAATTATTAAGAATTGATTGGGTGAGTGGTGAGGTGAATTGTCTAAATATTCAAATAGCTAACTTAAGCAAACCTCATTCAACTCTTTTAACTAATGATGTTGAATCAAAATTTGTTAATTACACGTAGTAATATATCTTTGAACAACCCATTGCCGACATAGCTCAGTTGGTAGAGCAATTCATTCGTAATGAATAGGTCGCAGGTTCGATTCCCGTTGTCGGCTCAATAGCTTATTTGCGGTATAATAAAGGGTGTTTAGCAGCCTTTGCATTATTAATTGGCTAATTAAAACTTTTGTGACCTGATGTTTTGATTTTTGAGATGTTTTTCTAAAATTTTGGTATGTTTAGTAGATTTTTATTTCTAAAAAGCAGCATTTAGTTTAATTGAAATCTGCAATCGCCTATAAAAGAGTATTCTAAATATTTTTTGTGTTATAAACCGTAATCATATTCAATAACATGGATGACTTAAAAAACGAAGAAAGAATAGCGACCACTGATTCCAACCGCCTGGTTTTAACTAACAGGCGAATAATATATAACAGCAACCAGGAATATAAATCCATGCGGCTTGAAAATATTACTTACATGGAATTATCAAAGAGACGCATGTCCCGTATTTTATATGCAGCCCTGGTAATCAATGTCTTATTGCCTCTTTTTTTTAGCAGGGACGAGGATGGTTTAGAAGGCGCTTTTAAATTGGCGGGGGGGATTTTTATAATCGGCATACTCGCTTACTCTTTAATACGTACCAGGTATCTTTTATTTTCTACTTCAGGAGGTTTAATTAAGATAAGGGCAAATAAAATGTCAAATGATGAATGCTACCGGTTTATTGAATTTACCGAACACGCTATAAATGCGGCTAAACCCCACGCCGCAAGTCCTGTTTTACACGGTTGATACAGGGAGGATAATCCCTTCTGCATTTTTTCTATTTACTTACAGGTTTTACACATAGGTTGGTGACCTCTTTTAAGCGCTGTTATAAATAATAATTCAATAGGGTTATTTTATATAAAATGGGTAATTTAGGTTAATCGTTAATTGATTATTAACGCTTTCAACAATGCCTAAAGAAGAAGTTCAAAACCTGATAAAATTTATGCTGCCTTATCCCGACGAGGTGAAAGCAGCGGCTTTATGGCTCAGAGAGTTTGTTTGGGACCTTTATCCCCAAACCAATGAACTTATTTATGATAATTACAACGCAGTCGCATTCGGCTGGTCGCCCACAGATAAGGCGGGAGATGTATTTTGCAGCATAGCCGTTTGCAGCGATCATGTAAATTTCGGGTTTAATTGGGGTGTCAATGTTCCCGACCCGGATAAGATACTATTAGGCAACGGCAGCCAATACCGTTACATACGGGTAAGAGAAAAAGAGGACTTCCCGGAAGAATATATAAAGCAATTGCTTGCAGATGCCTATCAGAATTCAATAGGGCGGATGAAGCCTGTTAAAAAAGCGATCAATGGTGAAACTATTGTGAAGTCGATATCACCGGTGAAAAAGCGCCCAAACAATTTTAGTGTTGACAATAGGAAGAAGATATAACTTCGGGAAACAAAAGTTAATCATATCTCCGTTTCTTCACCTAATTTCCCTAAAATTACATTTCCTATCAAAACCTATTATGAATATCGAATTCAACAAAAATGAAGATATTAATAAACAGCTTGTTTATGATCTGCATAACAAACTGAAAAAAATACATCTCGGCGGGGGCGAAAAGGCTGCAGCAAAACAAAAGGAAAAAGGCAAGATGCTAGCTCGAGAGCGGGTAGCCTACCTCGTTGATAATGATAAACCCTGGCTGGAAGTGGGCGCATTTGTGGCTGATGGGATGTATGCCGAATATGGAGGGTGCCCTTCTGGCGGTGTGGTTTGTGGTATTGGTTACGTTTCGGGCAGGCAGTGTGTAGTTGTCGCTAATGACGCCACGGTTAAGGCTGGTGCATGGTTTCCCATCACGGCCAAGAAAAATCTTCGTGCCCAGGAGATCGCCATGGAAAATCGTTTACCTATCATCTATCTTGTTGATTCAGCCGGAGTATTTTTACCCTTGCAGGACGAGATTTTCCCGGATAAGGAACATTTTGGACGTATATTTCGCAATAACGCTATCATGAGCAGCATGGGTATTGTCCAAATATCGGCTATTATGGGGTCATGCGTAGCAGGTGGGGCCTATTTACCTATTATGAGCGATGAAGCCATGATAGTAGATGGCACAGGATCTGTTTTCCTGGCGGGATCATATCTTGTAAAATCAGCTATTGGAGAGGATGTAGACAATGAAACATTGGGTGGGGCAACTACCCATTGCGAAATATCAGGTGTAACCGATTATAAGCACCCTAATGACCGGGCTTGTCTTGATTCGATCCGCAAGATCATGAGCATGACAGGCGATTATATAAAAGCCGGATTTGACCGTATAGAACCTGTTAAGCCAAAACTGGACGAAAAGGAATTATATGGTCTGTTGCCCGAAAACAGGGAGAAGCCATATAATATGTACGATATTATTCACAGGTTGCTGGACAATTCCGAATTTGAAGAATACAAAGCAGGCTACGGACAGTCTATCATTTGCGGTTTAGGCCGCGTTGATGGTTGGGCTGTAGGCATAGTGGTTAATCAGCGCAAGGTGCTGAAATCAAAAAAAGGTGAAATGCAATTTGGGGGTGTTATCTATTCCGACTCAGCAGATAAGGCCACCCGCTTTATTATGAATTGCAATCAGAAGAAAATACCGCTGGTGTTTTTGCAGGATGTTACCGGCTTTATGGTCGGCAGCCGTTCTGAACAGGGCGGTATTATTAAGGATGGCGCTAAAATGGTGAACGCGGTAGCTAATTCAGTGGTACCCAAGTTCACCTTCATCATCGGCAACTCCTACGGTGCGGGCAATTATGCCATGTGTGGCAAGGCATACGATCCACGGTTAATTTACGCCTGGCCATCTGCCAAAATAGCGGTAATGGGTGGTTCGCAGGCGGCTAAAACTTTATTGCAGATACAGGAGTCGGGTCTGAAGGCAAGAGGCGAAGAGATCACCAAACAAAAAGAGGAAGAATTATTAAAAGAGATCACCGACAGGTATAACTCGCAAACAACACCCTATTACGCCGCCGCAAGGCTTTGGGTTGATGGTATTATTGACCCACTGGATACCCGTAAGGTAATATCAATGGGTATTGAGGCGGCAAACCACGCCCCAATTGAAAAAGCTTTTAATGTAGGTATAATTCAAACCTGATTTTGTTAAGACGTAAATGATGCATTGATCTCTATACCCTGTATCTAATTGACAGCAGTTGTAAAAGTTTTGCGACATGGAATGCAAATAGAGATTTATTGGGTTAATCATGCAATAAATTGTTTAAGTTCATGTTAGCAAACTCATACACAATAATATGCATAAAATATACCATGAAGTTATTGCAGCTATAGGCGGGAGTTTGTTTATCATAATAGGTATTGCCCGGCAGCGTGAGCGTAAGCGCTTGTTTAGGTCAGGGACTAAACCCGAAGGACCACTCGTATGGAATTTATTGATCATTGCAGGAATATGCCTTATCGTATTTGCATTTGGGCTTATAATTTTCAAGTTAAATCACAGCGCTAAATAAATTTGATTAGATTCAAACCATGAAAAAACTTCTACTGCCACTGCTTTTGCTATTAATCATAAAAGCTTCTGCCCAAACCCCACAAGAAATCCATCAGCGCGCTATTTTGGTTGATACCCATAACGATGTGATATCCGATCAACTTATTACCAAAGTTGACCTGGCTAAACGTCAGGGCACCGGTAATTTTGATTTGGTGCGCGCCAAAGATGGCGGGCTGGATGTGCAGGTGTTCTCCATTTGGTGTGGCGAAAATTATGGCACCGGCACTGCATTTAATTTCGCCAACCGCGAAATTGATTCATTATACGCGTTAATAAAGCGTAACCCCGGAAAGATTGTTTTGGTGCGCAATGCTGCCGAACTGGAGAAAGCGGTAGTTAAAAAACAATTTGCAGCCATGATAGGCGTAGAAGGTGGGCACATGGTAGAAGACAGGATGGATTACATCGATGCGCTGACAAAACGCGGCATGCGTTACCTTACGCTAACCTGGAACAACAGTACCTCATGGGCTACTTCGGCCCGCGATGAAACACATCACCGCGATTCTTTAAAACATTTAGGTTTAACTGATTTTGGGAAGCAAATAGTACATCATTTAAATGATCTGGGCGTAATGGTGGATGTATCGCACGTAGGTGAGCAAACTTTTTATGATGTAATTGCTACTTCTACTAAGCCTGTAATTGCTTCACATAGCTGCGCTTATACATTAAACCCTAATCAGCGTAACATGAAGGATGCCCAGCTAAAAGCTCTTGCAAAAAATGGGGGAGTGGTGTTCGTTAACTTTTACAGCGGATTTGTAGATAGTACTTACGGGGAAAAAGTATCATATTTTTACCGGCAACACCGGGCCGAGTTGGACTCTTTAATTAAAATATATCACGATAATGACCTCGCCAAAATAAGACTGAATGTGATCTATAAATCTGAATCAGACCAAGTACGTCCTCCTTTAAGCCTTCTCATTAAGCACATTGATTATATAGCCAAACTCATTGGTGTTGACCATGTAGGTATAGGTTCTGATTTTGACGGAGCCTAATCTTATCCTTTAGGCATGGACGATGTTTCTGATTATCCTAAAGTAACCGAAGAGCTTTTGAAACTTCATTACAGCGAATCTGATATTGATAAGATATTAGGTGGGAATTTTATTAGAGTGCTGAAGGCCAACACAGGTAAATGATCGCTTATAGAACTTTACGACTGTCTGACCAATAAAATCTTCTTTTTTATTAAATTTGCGATCATTAAAAAATTCTGATGTCACAAGAAACTGAACATGTTAAATGCCTGATCATAGGATCCGGCCCTGCCGGTTACACCGCTGCAATTTATGCCGCACGCGCTGATTTGAAGCCTGTTTTATATACCGGGTTGCTTGCCGGTGGCCAGCTTACCCAAACTACCGAGGTAGAAAACTATCCCGGTTATCCTGATGGTATACAGGGCCCTGCTATGATGGAGCATTTTGAAAAACAAGCTGCACGCCTGGGTACTGATATCCGTTTTGGTTATGTAACCTCAGTTGATTTTTCAAGTCTGCCTCATAAAGTGATTGTTGACGAAACCAAAATTATATTGGCCGATACAGTGATCATTTCAACAGGAGCGTCTGCCAAATGGCTGGGTTTAGAATCTGAACAAAAATATAATGGCTTTGGTGTATCGGCATGTGCAGTGTGTGATGGTTTCTTTTTCCGTGGTCAGGACGTTGCTATTGTAGGTGCTGGTGATACCGCAGCTGAAGAAGCCACCTATTTGTCTAAATTATGTAGGAAAGTATACATGCTGGTTAGGCGCGATGAGTTTCGTGCGTCAAAAGCGATGATGCACCGTGTAATGCATACGCATAATATAGAAGTAATTTATAATACCGAAGCAAAGGAAATTTTGGGCGATGGCCAGGTGGTAACCGGTTTGCAAACAATTAATAATAAAACAAACGAAGAAAAAACATTAGATATAACGGGATTTTTTGTAGCCATTGGTCACCACCCTAATACCGAAATATTTAAAGGCTGGATAGATATGAACGAAACCGGTTATATTTTAACCGAACCCGGTTCAACCAGGACAAACATAGAAGGTGTTTTTGCCTGCGGCGATGCGCAAGACCACGTGTACCGCCAGGCAGTAACGGCTGCTGGCACTGGCTGTATGGCCGCCATTGATGCAGAGCGTTATCTTGCAGCAAAAGAGCATGCGGTTGTCGCTTGATATAACACAGTAGGTTAGTGATTTTAAAATTTAAAGCTTGGCGTTTAGAATTTAATGTCATAAAGATGGGTTCCAACAAACAATTTTATCGTATCATTGATTAATAATAGATAAACAATCATAATACTATGGGAAGAGGTGATAAAAAAACCGCAAAGGGAAAAATAACAATGGGCTCGTTTGGTAAAACCCGTCCGCATAAGCCTAAAAAGAAGGCAGAAGTAGCAGCGGCAAAACCAGAAAAGGAATAATCATAGCCATTCGTCTTAAACGAATGGCTTTTTTGTTGGATATGGATTTTTTACAATAATTAAAACCGTATTTTTTTTAAAATCTGCTAACTTGGCGGGATTAATCCAACGTATAAGCTGCTATGTTTAAAAATTTCGCCTTACTTCTCTTAACATTTTTGTTTCTTGCCCAAATTAACGCCAATGCCCAGGATAATGATCCTTACATGGGTATCATTCCTGCCCCGGTTTTAGTAAAAAAAACTGATGGCGTTTTTGTGCTTAGTCAGCAAACTGTTTTATTATCCGATAGCGCCGGCAACAAAGCAGTTGCCTATTTTACAGATTACCTGCAAAATAAACTGATGCTGCATAACCAGCTCAAAACAAATACAGGCGAAAGTATTACAAATAGCATCGTATTTACAGAAAAAGGCACCGAAAACTTGCCCGACCAGGGATATCGTTTAACCGTCACCCCGCAACAAATTATTATTGCTGCAAAAGGCGCAGGAGTTTTTTATGGGATACAGTCCCTGATCCAGTTGATCCCAGCGCAAAGAACAGCTTCTATAAAATTACCATGTGCGCAGATCGAGGACTATCCCCGTTTTGGTTACCGTGGATTAATGCTGGATGTATGCCGTCACTTTTTTTCGGTGGAGTTTGTGAAAAAAACCATTGACCTTATGGCTTATTATAAGTTGAATAATTTTCACTGGCATTTAACAGATGACCAGGGATGGCGCATCGAAATAAAAAAATACCCGCGCCTTACTGAAATAGGCAGTCAGCGTGCCCAAACGGTTATCGGTAATTACCATGACCGCACACCTCAGCAATATGATAATACTCCTTATGGAGGCTACTATACACAAGATCAAATTCGCGAGGTAGTTAAATATGCATCTGACAGGTACATTAATGTTGTACCTGAAATTGAAATGCCAGGTCATTCATTAGCTGCTTTATCCGCGTATCCGGAATTAAGCTGCGATCCCGATAAACCTTACCAGGTAGGCGAAACCTGGGGAGTTTTCCATGATGTGTATTGCCCTTCTGATAAAACTTTTGATTTTTTAGAAGATGTATTAACAGAAGTAATAGACTTGTTCCCAAGTAAATATATTCATATAGGCGGAGACGAAACACCTAAAGATGCCTGGAAGAAATCGGCATTTTGCCAGAAGCTCATTAAAAAGCTAAAACTGAAGAATGAGGAGGGATTGCAAAGCTACTTTATACAGCGTATAGAGAAATTTGTGAATTCAAAAGGGCGCAGCATTATTGGCTGGGACGAGATATTAGAGGGCGGACTTTCTCCCAATGCTACCGTGATGAGCTGGCGTGGTGAAGACGGCGGAATCGCAGCCGCACGGCAAAATCATAATGTGATCATGACACCAGGCAGCGGCGGCCTTTACCTGGATCATTCGCAAGGGAGAACCAACGAGCCATTAAGCATAGGGGGGTATTTCCCTTTACAGAAAACTTATAGTTATAACCCAACCCCAACTATATTAACCCCAGATCAGCAAAAATACGTTATCGGCGTGCAGGCGAATTTATGGTCAGAGTATATCAGCACTGAGGCAAAGGCAGAATACCTTCTTTACCCAAGATTGCTGGCCTTATCTGAGTTAGCCTGGACACCATTAGCCAATAAAAACTTTAAAGACTTTTCCGAAACACGTTTACCATCGCAACTGGCCTGGTTAGATAAAAATAACTACGACTATCATGTTCCTGAAGCTATTGGTTCATCGGAAGATTCCATTGAGTTCGGCTCACAATTAAATGTGACCTTAAAGCCATCGGTAACAGGCGCTAAGATATTTTACACCATTGATAGCTATGCACCGCGCGAAACTGATCTGCAATATCATATCCCGGTTACCTACAATATACCCCAGGATCAATACCGCGATCTGCAAACCATAGTGATCACCCCATCAGGGAAACGGAGCCAGGTAAGTCATACTATTATGTATAACAAGGCCCCTTTGGCCCCGGTTATATACCAGGGCAATACCACCGGTTTAAAATTTCAGTTATTGCAGGGTACATTTGACAATACCACCCAGTTTAAGGATGCCGCAGTGATAGATAGTGGTATCACCAAAAGCTTTAATACTTCAGTTCTGAAAAAAAATAACCCTGCTTTTGGGGTAATATATAATGGTTTTATACGTATTGATGCTGATGGTTTATACCAATTTTCAACCCGGTCTGATGATGGCTCTGTTTTGAGTATTGACGATCAGCCGGTAGTGAATAATGATGGCAAACACCCTTTGGTAGAACAAGGCGGGGTGGTACCTTTGCAAAAAGGATATCATAAATTCACTTTAAAATATTTTGACGTAGGGCAGGTAAGTGGGTTAAAGGTATATATAACTATTCCCGGTAAGCCAAAAAGTGAATTATCGCCAGATACATTGTATAATTAAAGGTGTTACATGTAACGCAAGTAGCACCATAATAGTTAAAAAAAATTAACACATGGTTATTTAAACCAGGATGTAATATGAGAGCCAGGTTTTATTTATTTATGTTGATAGGTGGTCTGCTCATAACAGCAGGGTGTAACCGGGATGAAAAAAAAGTTGCAGCACCGGTTACAGCTGTGGTTAAAAAACCGGGCCTGACCGATCCATTCAGATATCATAAACTGGTTGAAGTATCGCCGGGAGAGGATTATGATATTTTAAGCTGGGGCAGGGGCTCGTCAATAGTTGGGGCATTCCTTGTATTGCACTCGGATTCTTCGGGTAAAAAATACACCACTACCACCGGAGATCTGGACGGAACGATTGTAGATGTATATAATTCGGATATGGACCTGGATGGAAATCCCGAAATATTGATCCAGGCTAAAGCTACCGACACCGCTAATTATGCGACTATTTACGCTTTTGAATTTAATAACAGCAGGGCCAATAAATTAGATTTTCCAAAACTGTCTAAATCTCAAAGGCAAGGTTATCGTGGAAACGATAATTTTTATATCAAAGAGGGTAAGTTTATGCGCGAGTTTCCGGTATATGACGGTAATGGCAAGGATGCCAAACCAACCGGGCAAAAACGTGTTTTGGAATATGGGTTAAGAAGTAACAACTTTACAGTTAAACAATTAAGTAAAGATTCAACAACTGTAGCTAATTCTCCTGTAAAACAAGCTGTTAAAGCGTCAACGCCAGCAAAAGAACAGCAAACCACCACAAAAAAAACCAAAAAGCATACTACCGAAAAGAAGCATAAGAAAAAGAAAAGAAGACATAATAGTAGTGAGGACGACAACAATGCAGGCTAGTATTAGGAAAACTATTTGATTGATTTTCTTGCGAAAGAATTTTTACCTAAGGTTTCTGCCTGGATCACATTGTACAAGTTTAAATATATAGGGTGGTTCCTGAATTCATCATCGTTAGATCATCTCTATCATTTCCTTCGCATTTTGTACCCCATTGGCATCATAATCATTGTTAAAATAAAACCAGCATTCCTTCGTATTTCCATTATGTTTTACCGTATCTATAACTTTTTGCAAAAAATCTTTTGAATAAGGGGATCGATAGAGGTCAGGCACACCATGGAAGCGGTAATAAACCGATGTAGTATTCCGTACAACATCATCTGGTAAAGTCGGGTGGCTCATACCACAAAATGTAATACGATGCCTGGCAAGTGCTTTGTAAACGTCCTCGCGCCACCAGCTTACATGGCGAAACTCCACTACGTTATTGAACGATGGGTTTAGATTTTTAATGATGCGCTCAAGCCTTTCTTCATCATAACTAAAACGTGGAGGCAATTGGAATAAAATGGGGCCTAATTTATCCTGCAACCCATTATTTATGGTATCATAAAAACTGGTTATCATATCCACACTGTTATGAAATTGTTTAAAATGGGTAATGGCTTTAGGCGCTTTTACCGAGAAACGAAACTGCTCAGGACTTTTCTGATACCAGTTTTGCAGGAACGATAATTGGGGGAACCTGTAAAAGGTGACATTTAATTCAAGCGTATCAAAATGCTCACAGTAATAATCAAACCACTTTTTTTGTGGCAGTCCTTCGGGGTAGAATTTAATTTTCCAGTCTTTATAATGAAAACCGGAGCAACCTATATGCCATTTCATAAATATACATTTGAGAAATAAATAAATAAAAGGGGCGTTTGTTTGTCTGAATGGAATTTAAGGATTAGCAGTATTCAGAAAATTCAATAAATTCGCTGAATTCTGGTTCAGGAACTTACAATGCACTTTTTAGCTCCCTTTTTTTTATTTGCACTGCTCTCGCTGGCCATACCTGTAATTATACACTTGTTCAATTTTCGCAGGTATCAAAAGGTGTATTTCAGTAATGTTCAATTTTTGAAGGAGATACAGGAACAGCAGGCATCACGCAGAAACTTAAAAGAACGCCTTATATTAGCAGCCAGGCTATTGGCGCTCACATTCCTCGTTTTTGCATTTGCCCGGCCTTACATCCCCGGCAAAAATGCACCTAATGCAGGCAAACAACAGGCAGTAAGTATTTTTGTCGATAATTCGTATTCAATGGAAACCCTTAATAAAGAGGGGGCATTATTGGATGAAACTAAACGCCGTGCCAAAGAAATTGCTTCAGCTTACAGTATAAATGATCGTTTTCAATTGCTTACACAAGATTTTGAGGGCAAGCATCAGCGGCTTTTAAGCAGGGATGAGTTTAATGATGCTGTTGATGCGGTAAAAATAAGTCCCCAAAGCCGCAGCCTGCAGCAAATTGTCAGCAGGCAGCAAGGTTTGTTAAATACACAGCATAATGCTGTTCGCTCCTCTTACCTGGTATCTGATTTTCAAAGAAATATGACTAACGGAAAGCCTGTAAAATCAGATAGTACCATACACTTTAATTTGGTGCAACTCAAGGCAAGCGAATTGCCCAATGTAGCGGTAGATTCAGTTTGGCTGTTAACTGCAATACATCGCCCCGGTGAAAGCGAGAAGCTGGTAGTACGGCTACACAATTACGCAGGCGAAAAAGCCGAGAAAATACCTTTGAAATTATTGATCAACGGTTCTCAAAAAGCATTGGGCAGTTTTACCATCAACCCACATTCGGTGCAAAACGATACACTGGCATTTTCGGGCCTGCAGGATGGATGGCAGCGGGCCGAAATTCAATTGCAGGATAATCCGGTAACTTTTGATAACCAGTTTTACTTCACCTTTAACGTAAAACAACAAATGCCTGTGTTGCTGATCGATGGGGGCATTGTCAATCCATTTATAAAAGCCATTTTTGACGCCGACCCGTTCTTTGCAACAAAACGGGTAGCTGATGGCAATGTAGATTATGCGGCATTGGGTACTTATCCTTTAATAGTTTTAAGCGATGTAAAAACCATTTCAGCCGGGTTGGCCCAGCAATTAAAAACGTACGTGGTTAAAGGTGGCACCCTGGTGGTTTTCCCGTCAGCAGATGCTGATTTGGCCAATTATAGGTCATTTTTACAGCCAATGAATTCGGCTTACCCGGGGAAATTAATAACCGAAACAACAAAGGTGTCAGCCATTAACCTTCAAAACCCTGTATTTAAAAACATTTTCGAATCTTACCCTCAAAACCCCGATCTGCCAACGGTTAAAAAATATTATCAATTAAATTCAACATCAAACAGCGGTGGCGAAAGTATCATGGAATTACCTGGAAAACAGCCATTTTGGTCAGATTATAATAGCGGGAAAGGTAAAGTATACATTTTAGCTGTGCCGCTTGATGATGATTTTAGTAACCTGCAGCGCCATGCGCTGTTGGTACCGGTAATGTTTCGTATAGCTCTATTAAGCGGTCATGACCAGCCTTTATTTTACACCCTGGGCCAGGATCAAAGTATTGAAGTACCAACTGTGCAAAGCAGCGGGAAACAGATACTTAAATTGGTGAAGGGAACCCATGCTACTATTCCAGATGTGCGGCAGCAGGAGGGAAGTACCCTTCTTTATGTTTCAGATCAGCTACAGGAAACAGGTAATTACGAATTAAAAAAGCAGGACAGCACGCTATCGGTTTTGGCGTTTAACAATAACCGGCAAGAATCTGATATGAGCTATTTAAATGGAGCAGCCCTGAAGCAGATTTTCCCGCAGGCAGGCGCAATTTTACAGCCCGGACAGGCCTCTTTAAAGGGAGAAATATCTGAATTAAATTTTGGTCTGCAATTATGGAAACTTTGTATAATTTTGGCATTGATTTTTCTGGCAGCCGAAATATTGCTAATTAGGTTATATAAGTTTGATAAACAGCAAATTACAACCCCAGTATAGATCAAAAACATTCCATCCTTAAAGCAACGCTAATGAATTTGCTTATCAAATCCGCAACCATTTCTGATCCCGGTTCACCATTTTACCAACAAGCTGCCGACGTTTTAATTGAAAAAGGCCACATTACCAGGATAGCCAAAGATATTAATGCGGATGCCGAAAGCTTTGATGCCAAAGGGAAACATTTGGCACCCGGCTTTTTCGACCTCAACTGTAATATTGGCGAGTTGGGGCTTGAAACCAAGGAGGATCTGCAAACCGGGACACAAACAGCTGCTGCAGGTGGTTTTACGGGAGTAGCATTAATGCCCAATACGCAGCCACCTGTACATTCAAAGGCCGAAATTGAGTACCTTTTAAACAGGGCGAAAAACAATTTAGTTGATGTGTACCCATTGGGCACTATATCATATAAAAGAGAAGGCAAAGACCTGGCAGAAATGTATGACATGTACCAAAGCGGTGCAAAAGCATTTACAGATGGCGACCGCCCAGTACAAGATGCCGGATTGATGGAACGCGCGCTTTTATATTCTAAAGGATTTAACGCGCTCATTTTATCTTACCCGGAGGATACAGCTATAGCGGGCAAGGCTAAAGTACACGAGGGCGAGGTGAGCACATTGCTTGGAATGAAAGGTATACCTTCGCTTGCCGAAGAATTGATGATAGCACGTGACCTTTATCTTGCAGAATACACAGAATCCAAAATACACTTCAGTACCATATCAACAGAACGCTCAGTGGATTTGATAAGAGAAGCCAAGAAAAGAGGCTTGCAGGTAACCTGCGATGTAGCTGTCCATCATCTGCTGCTTACAGACGAGGCGCTACTGGGGTTTGACAGCCTGTATAAAGTTAAACCACCACTTCGCACTAAAAACGATGTGAAAGCGCTAATAATAGGATTAAAGGATGGAACGATAGATGCCATAGTTTCACAACACACCCCGCATGAAGTGGAGTTTAAGAATGTGGAGTTTGAAGTTGCGGAATATGGGATGATCAGTTTACAAACAGCGTTTTCCATCGCGGTGCTGGCAGGTTTGCCGTTAGATATGATCGTGCAAAAAATGGCGATCAACCCGCGTAAAATATTAGGATTGGATGTTCCCGTTATTGCTGAAGGCGGAAAAGCTAACCTGGTTATTTTTGATGCAAACGCCGAATGGACATTCGATAAATTAAATAACAAGTCAAAATCTTATAATTCTCCTTTCATAGGGCAAAAACTTAAGGGCTCAATTTTGTTAACCTATAACAATAACAAGCTATTTAAATTATAATAACATGATCGACCCAAAAATAGAATCGGCTATAGAGGCCGCGTTGACCGCTTTTTCCAGGTATAACAGCTTTGATGCTGCACAACTTACGTTAAGGTTTTATGATGTTTTTGCATCAGACGACGATTTTTTAAGTAAAGTAAATTCATTGGATGCGGCTTTTGATGATTATCCGCAGCTGGAAATTCTGCGCGAAATATTTTTTGATCTGCTGATGATTAACTTTTTTAGCGCCGATGTAAAAAAACTTGAAGATGATTATTTGGAAACCAAGGAGTGGGAAGAAATAGAAGAAGAAACTCTTGATCGTGGAACAGAGCTTTTAAACCTTTTACTTTATTTAAACGAGTGCGAGGATGAAGATATTGAGCCTGACCTTGAAGATTACCTGAAAGAGTTTTTATTGGTTGATGAAGATGAGTTTCAGGATGAGTACCGTATTTATGAACCGGTGATTAAAAACCAGATACTGATGGAAAGCCCGGTGGAAGAGATCAGCAGGGTTGCCGAAACGTTACCTGACGATTCAGAGATCAAGGAGATTTTTTACCCGATGATGTGCTTTTTCCAGAACCTGGAAGCATCAGACGAAGAAAAAACCATGATCGCTGAATATTCTTTGAATAAGGATTTTGATATGGCTGTGGTAGAAATACTAATTAATTTTAAATAAAAGCAAGGTAATAGATGGCAATGGTTATAAGCAGGGAATTGAAAAAACATTCCTTAATTAATGGTTTGTTTTTGGGGTCGATATTGTTGTCCTTTAATATTATAAGTTTTTATCTGATAACTACAGTTGTTAAATCTCCTATAGGTGTAATTGCCGCGCCATATATGTTTTCAATTATATTACCCATACCCGCGGCAATAATTTTTTGCTTTTACTTAAGGGTACTTATTGGGCGATACTGGGATTTTAGGATAGCGACGTCGGGAATTTTTATCATGTTCCTGATGGCATACCTGGTTATATTTATAGGCCGGGACCTGGTGTTTGCCCATTTGATTGAAC
>JAQBOK010000101.1 GCA_028288085.1 Mucilaginibacter sp. | reverse complement strand
TACAAGGGCAATACACTGCCTACCGGGGCCTACTATTATGTAATAGATCTCAAAGATGGCCGTCAAAAGCTTTCCGGGCAGGTAACTATAATAAAATAAAAAACTTTTGATGTCAATTACCCGGACTGCGATAATAATAAATAGGCGCGAAAACGCCTTCGCTGGTGGTATAATAGCCCTTGCCATCGGGAGTAAAGCCAATAGCCTCACCCTGTTTTTCCTGCTGATAGGGTAGCTCTGCCGGTTTCCTCAGCATGGTTTGCCATATTGGTTCATTATGGTTACGTCTCCAATAATATACCTTTAAATAGTCCTTTAACAGCACCTGTTGCCCGTCCTTTGATATATCCCCGGCGGTGATCCATTTAAACGGTCTGAAACCATTAAAATACAACTTGCAGCGTTGGGTAAGCACTACAGTATCATTGGCTTTAAAATTCAGAGGCGTGGTATATACCGTTACCGAGTCTGTGCGTTTTGAAACAATATAGATCAGCTTTTCAATGGGGTCTATCATCAACGATTCGGCATCGCGCGGACCATCAGGATATTTATAGTGTATGGGTGTGGCTTTGGTTTTTATAATGCTGTCTTTACCTATCCATGTTGCTTGCTCCTCCATGCGGTAAATAGTTCTATAAGGGTATTTGGCATTATTATCGCCAATATCGCCCATATAAACATAGCTTTTCCCTTTGGCGGGGCCAATGCCTACCGCTATATCTTCGCAATCAAGTACGCCCAATTTTACCTTCGGGTCGCCTTTAAAATAAATAACAGATTCTATTTTCCCTTCCGGCGTTATCGCGAAAAATCGACTGGTATCACCGCTGTCGTTATGTACATAATAGATCCCCTTATGTATGCCCGAGGCCGCTATGCCCGATATTTCGTCCATTTCCTTGTTCTGCAGCCGCCCGGATATTGTGAATTTTTGCTGAACGTATCTATGGTCAGCATAAGCACCAAAAAAAAGGATGATGATAATAGGTAATATGATCTTTATTTTTTTTGCCCGGCTCATTCAAAATCTTAAATTTCTAAGCTTTAATTTTTTTATAAAATTTAAACCCTAAATCCTGTAAAATCAGGCAAAGAAAGCCAAAAAATATGAATTTTTGTTGACCACAGCCTGTTTCCGCTTTACAACGGTTAAGCAGGGCAATATGTTATGAGAAAAATAAATTATATCCCCTGGGCTACCAAATGCCGGGTACTTTCATAGATCTCTGCCGGCGTACGATAATCAGCAAGGTCAAGTTCATGCACATATTTACAATTGCTGCCGTGACCGGGCGCTATAAACACAGGCATATCAAAGCCTAATTGCTGGTAATAGGGGGTAATAAATGCTTGTACGGGCAAGTTATTAGCGGTATTAACAATGGCGGTGGTGAGTTTTTTCAAGGGTTTTAATAGCAATCTTACCTCGCATACCATAAAATCATCGTTCATCGGTATCCAGCGATTCACATGATCAATATTAACCAGCAGCGCGTTTTGCCTGATGCCATTAAGCGTACCAATGGTTTCATTATCATTATTCAGCAAGCTCTTTATCACCACCTGCTGCCCTATGTACCTGCTGAAAATTATTAACTGTTCTGCTGTTTTGATGCGTTCCATTTGCTAAAAATATTAGCAAATATAATTAAATAGGTTTTAATATTGCAAGAAGAGTGTTGATTTTTTTGTCCAAAATTGCCTGGATGCCAGTAATTCAGGTTCAGCGTGTTTCTTACTAAATATTAAAGTATAGTAGTAGTAATACCAATGTTAAAGCCCGTAAACGTAGAGTGCGATGTATTAAACCCCCCGTTAGAGAATAGTTTATAATAGGAGGGATTTATAACTGCTGCAAAATGCCTGGTGATATAGTATTCAAGGCCAATATCAGTTTTTAAAGCCAGGCTATTGCTGCTTACACTGTTTAATAAAATACTATTTTGGGTTACCACGGCGCGTTCAAACGAGTGTATGCCCAGGCCGGGCTGTATAAGGCCATATAACCCCCACCTGCCAAATTTTCTGCGGTAACCTGCTCCTGCTAATAAAAAATCAGTTGATAGTTTGCCCTTTAAAATGTTGGTAGGTATAGCTGGCACATAACTCATATAATTATTGTTCAATGCATCATAATCTATCCTGAAAAATATATCATTGATATAAGTTGGTCGGTATTCAATAGCCGTATTTACAGCAAGCCCATTGTTTAAACGGGTATGGATATTCTCAAAAGGCACATTTACACCGATAGATCCCGGAAAATAAAACCTGGAAGTAATATCTTCAGTTTGTGCAAATGTTGCGGAAATAGAAGTGCACAAAACAATGATCAATAATAAAATGCTCCTGGTGGATAGCATAAAATATTAATTTAATTATGATCTTCAGGGTAACTTTTACGCTCCAGTTTTTGGAACGGTATCTTCACCACATTCACAAATTTACCGTTAACATTTTCGTCCATGTGGGTATCAATCCCGAAATGGGTATCTTCCTTATCCAGTTCATTAAAAGTGCCAAAAATCCGGTCCCATATACTTAGCACATCGCCATAGTTGCAATCGGTATAGGGTAGCTTGTAATGATGGTGCACATGGTGCAGGTTTGGGGTGATAAACAAAAGCCCGATAATTTTATTGGCCCTGCCTGATAACCGGAATTCTGTATGTGCCGCAATGTTGGAGAACGATTGGAATATTTGTCTTACAATTAAAACACCTACAATAGGCCCAAGTAGAAATACCCAAAGTATTAAAAAGGAGGTGCGCACAAATGTTTCGCCCGGATGTTCTCTTGTTGTAGTAGATACATCAACTTTAAGGTCACTGTGATGCACCAGGTGAAATTTCCATAATGCATCTACCTTATGCATAATTACATGATAAGTATATTCACAAAGGTCAAGTAATATAAATGCGATGATATAATAGGTCCATCCTCTGCTATGCCAGGATATTAAATTGAGCAATCCCCAATGATGTAAATTATCCCATTTAGAAATAATAATAATAAATGTGGTGAGTAAAAGCTGTATTGGCAGCGCTGTACAGATAAATAATAGGTTGACAGACGAATGTTTGAATTTTGATCTTAGGCTGTCGGCTGAAACCAGTACCTCGGCCAACCATAAAAATGTGATTACCGCAGCGTATAGAATGATCTGTGTCAGATCTTCATGAGTTAAAAAAAAATGACGTAGCATAGCCATAGGGGATAGCAAATTAATCAGGAAGTGAATATAACGCGTATGTTAAAGCTTTATCTCGATATCAGGTTTTGAAATATCAGTAAGTGCAACCTTTCCTCTTTCTTTACGGAGAATGCGGTTAAACAGAGAAATTTCACGGTCAAAAAGAAAGCGAAAAAACAATTTTGTCCAGGAGGTATGATAATACAGAGTATCATAATACTCTGGTGCGGATTTTTTTATCTCAGGCAATTTGTTCCATGGTATTGATGGAAAGTCGTGGTGCTCATTATGGAAACCCACATTAAAAGCCAATGTGTTCCAGGAACCATAGTAGCTGTAGGTTTCTTGTTCAACACTGTGTGTGAGGTAATGTTCTTGTACCCAGCGTGCGCCAAGCGGATGCAGGCCAACTGAGAACCAGAAGCTAAGGAATAAAAATCCTACAGCATGAAATCCCATAAAATACCATATAGCGGTAGTAAATACTGCTTGTAACAAAAAATTAGTAACTATCCACCCGTCAATAGGATGTATTTCCTTTAAACGGGATAAACGGAAGATCTGGAATATTGGGAAGAATAGCAGCCAAAGCGCCTTACCCAAAAAAGAATTACTAATCAGCTTTGCTTCCCATTTGTTGGGCAGGTCGGCATCCAGTTCGTGCACACCCTGAAAAGAGTGATGCTTGATGTGATATTTTTCAAATGAAATAGCGCTTGGCAATATGGTAGGCAGGTTAGACAGCATAGATGCCCAGCGGTTGGCATTACGATTTTTAAATAATAACTGGTGTGTGCATTCATGTATCATCACAAACAGGGCATGGTCAGCAAAGGCGCCTAATAAATAAGCGGCTCCAAGTATCCACCACCACGATAGGTCTCTAAGCAGGTATGCCAATACCACCTGGAAAAGTACCAGGCCCAATATAGCGAAAATGGTATATGGGTTTTTACCAATCAGCTTTCTCAAATCAGGGAACTGCTTTAAAATTTTCTTAGTCCTTGTACGGTGCGGCTCGGATTCTGTCGAATAAATAAAATCAGTTTTTACTATCATATAAATTCGGGAAGTTATAATTAAATAGATCGGCTTTACTTCCCAAATGCCGGTACGGTCCAATAATTGATTAAGATAATCCCAATAATAAAAATTATAATTGGAAATTATCCTTATTTAAAAATTTATTGTTGTTTATATACTAAGATATTAAACGTATTTG
>JAQBOK010000015.1 GCA_028288085.1 Mucilaginibacter sp. | reverse complement strand
GATCAAATCATTGAATGGCAAGCTCAACCTTATTGGTAAACTTAAATTTTTATACTATAAATGGAAGGGCGTTTCGCGGATGAGGGCGATAGTTATGGGCACTAAGCAAAAGTATCAAAAACACGGTTTAGAGTCGGCATTGTTTATTAAACTCAAAGAATATGTGTTACCTTTAAAGCAATATGATGAATTGGAGTTATCATGGGTAGGCGATTTTAATGACAAAATGATTGCACTCCACCATAGCATGGGGGGTACATTTGGCAAAAAACACCTAACAATGCGGTATATTTTTGATTAAACCCAATAGCTACTGGGGTAAATCTCCGTTTATTAGGCGGTAATTTTTGCGTGTCGAAGTTCTTCAAAAAGTTCAATTACCTTCTTCTGCAAATCGATAACTTCTGCTTCCCGGTCCATCAATTTCTTATTAACAGTTTCTAGTTCGTTAATAAATTTCTGATCCTGCTCAAAGTCATTAAAAGTAAGTAACTGTACCACAGTCATGTCAAATAAAATGGATATCTGTTCCAAACGAGACAAATTGATATCTGTTATTCCCGTTTCTATTTTAGAAAAGGCAGGAATAGAAATATCTAATTTTTTTGCAACATCTTCCTGGCTCCATCCTTTTTGATGGCGTAATAGCCTGATTTTTTTTCCAAGTGCTTTCATTTTAATTTACTTTGATAAGGTTTCGCTGTAGTTAATAAAGTTACAAAATATATTCATATCAAAATTTATTATTTATAATATTTTTTTTGCCAGTTCAGGAAGATCTATGCCTCCAAAGTTTCCAGAGCTCATCATTAATAGATTCGTATTCGCCATTTCTATATTTTCAAGATATTTTAGTAAGGCAGCAGGGTCATTATAAAAAGTCAAATCTTCTCTTAAAAACGCATCTTTCACTGTTTCAGCATCATAAGGCGTCATTTTCTTCTGTTCAAATGTTTTTTTGTCAATAAAAACTACAGCAATATCCGCCTCATCCATGGTTGCGGCGTACTGGCTTAAAAAGTCTTTATTTAAGCTGCTGAAGGTATGCAACTCTATACAGGCAATCAATTTTCTTTCCGGAAACTGGCTCTTTACGGCATGTACAGTAGCTTTTAATTTTGATGGGGAATGCGCGAAATCCTTAAAAAAACTCGCATTTTTATTCTCACCCATCAGTTCAAGCCTGCGTGCGGCGCCTTTAAAAGTGCTAATGTAACGGTAAAAATCCTCGTCTTTTATATTCAAGCTTTCGCAAACAAGACGGGCGGCTTCCATATTCAACAAATTATGTTCACCAAAAACCTGCAGCGCATATTCTTTTGCACCTGATATAATATTAGTAATGCCGTATTTAATATTATAATCGGGCAAACCATAAGGGAGTTTCTCTACCGTGGAATGATCGGCCTTCACCATATCATTTAAAACTGCATCTGTCTGGCTATATATTAATCTCCCGCCGGGCTGTATGGTTTCAATAAATATTCTGAATTGTTCCGCATAATTGTCAAACGTTGGGAAAACATTGATATGGTCCCATGCTATACCACTTATTACCCCAATACTGGCTTTATATAAATGGAATTTTGGACGCCTGTCAATTGCTGATGATAAATATTCATCTCCTTCGATAACGATCACTTTCGCTTCGTCCGTCAGCTTTACCATGGTATCAAAACCTTCTAGTTGTGCGCCCACAAGGTAGTCAAAATCCTTCCCCGCTTTTTTAAGCACATGCAATATCATAGAAGTAATGGTAGTTTTGCCATGACTGCCCCCTATTACAACTCTTAACTTACTTTTTGAATGCTCATAAATATATTCAGGATATGAATATATTTTTATCCCCAGTTCCTGTGCTTTTAATAGTTCCGGGTTGTCAGCACGGGCGTGCATGCCAAGTATCACCGCGTCAAGATCAGGGGTTATATTCTCAGGATACCAGCCCTCCTTTTCAGGCAACAAACCATATTTAGCAAGGCGTGATATCGACGGCTCAAAAATCACATCGTCAGACCCGGTTACTTTAAAACCTTTTTTATGCAAAGCAATAGCCATATTATGCATAGCGCTACCACCAATGGCTATAAAATGTATCCTCATTTAAAAATATTAATGGTAAAGAAAAGTATCACAAATAAACGTAAAATCCACTGCCCTTTAAAATGCAGAACGCTATGTATTGCACCTTAATAATTATTTTAATAACAATACCGGCATTGCAGATTGGATTGTAAGCCGTTTGGAAACGCTGGTATGTAATATCGACTGGAAAAAGCTGTATTTGTGCGGCAGGGCTATCACTAATTGCGAATGATGCGCATTAGCAAAATTTAATATTCCGTTTATAATATCCGCATTGTTATGGTAGTAGTATTTAGGGTGATATTCTTTCAACATGCCGTATAAAGCATTTTCTTCAGCTAACTGCTGCGGATCGGAATTTTTATGTTTATCAGAAGGATCAACATTAACAACCAGCAGATCAACATCATGCCTGCTCAGCAATCTTTTTAACGCTTCAAGCGGTATCGTATCTTTCACTTTCTGAAAATCACAGGCCATCACCACTTTCTTTATCATTTCATAATGACAAGCAGGCGGCACTACAATCACAGGTACCGAACTCAACTTTGATATATTAACTACATTACTCCCAATATGGCTTATATTACCAGTATCTGAACCATTACTTCCCAAAATAACCAGGTCGACTGTTTCTTTATCGATGGTTTCAAGTATAGCACGCACAAGTGACGACCTGCTAACACGCACATGAATGATCACGCCCGGCCTCGCTATTTTGTGTAGTTTGCTTCTTATATACTCCAATTGCGTTACCTTTTCCTTCGTATTTTCTTCTATTTCTTCCTCAGTGGGAATAACCATATCAGGCGTAGGCAGCACACTTTCATACACCGATACATGATAAGAGTGCAATAAAACCAAGTGCTCTACATCAGTTTGATTGCTTAAAAGAGAGGCAAACTCAGCAGCATGGATAGAGGTTTCAGAAAAATCAATAGGTACAAGATAAGTTTTCATAATCTACAATTTACACAATTTTACATTTGACCAATTTGGTTAAATAGTAAACTTCATACAAAATTAATAACGATATCCTTTAGGTTTGTCAGTCAGGAAACATATTAGTAACAAGCAATTTATGAAATTGTCGCTTAAAGTAAAAACTATTTTCAATACAAATCGTAAGGTATAGAACAATCTGCAATTATATAATCTGCAGTATATTTTCTTTATCCTTGCTTAATGAATTTGCTTAAAAAATTACTCACTACAGTGGGGTTGTTATGGGTTACTATAGGCCTTGCACAAACTACACTACCTGTACCTCTGAATATACAAGCTACTTATGCAAAAGGCACCCGTTCAATTAATGGCACACCCGGTAAAAATTACTGGCAAAACAGGGCTGATTACATCATTAAAGTAAATTTCAACCCACAAAGCAGAAATCTTGATGGCACAGTAGATATTGATTATACCAATAGCAGCCCTGATACACTAAAGGAGATTTGGTTTAAACTGTATCCCAATCTTTATAAAAAAGGCGCTGCCCGTGCAATGCCTGTCCATCCGGAAGATGTTACCGATGGCGTTAAGATCCACAAACTAACAGTAGATCAAATGGATCAGGATACCACCAAACTTGCTATAGAAGGCACCAATATGACTGTCAGTATACCACCATTGTTGCCCGGTCAAAAAGCACATTTTAATATTGTTTATTCATACACTCTAAATAAAACTTCACATATACGTACTGGCCAAGTAGATACCGGCGCGTTCTTTATTGCCTATTTCTTTCCACGCATAGCAGTTTATGATGATATAGATGGATGGAACAAGTACCCTTACCGCGGGAGCGAAGAATTTTATAATGATTTCTGCCATTTCAAGGCCGAAATCGCAGTGCCGGGCAATTACCAGGTTTGGGCCACGGGCAATCTTACTAACACAGAACAAGTTTATACCGATCGGTATGTAAAACGGATAAATGATGCAACACAGAGCGACAAAATAACTGATATCATCAGCGATGCCGATCTGCAGGCAGGTAATGTTTCAACCAATCATCCAACCAACACATGGAAATTTGAGGCCGACAGCGTAACTGATCTTGCTTTTGCCACAAGCAACCATTATTTATGGAAAGCGTCAAGCCTGGTGGTTGATCCTAAAACCAGCAGGCGCACACGGGTTGATGCCGTATTTAATGCCAGCCATAAGGATTATTTCGAAGTGGTCAATTATGGACGTAAAACGGTGCAAGCCATGAGCTATAAATTCCCTAAATGGCCATACCCCTACCCCCACGAAACCGTGTTTGATGGGCTTGACCAAATGGAATATCCAATGATGGTGAATGACAACCCCGAAGAAAAGGTATATGATGCCATTACGCTAACCGATCACGAGATATTCCATACTATGTTTCCGTTTTACATGGGTGTAAACGAAACCAAATATGGATGGATGGATGAAGGCTGGGCCTCAATTGGCGAATGGGTGATCAGCCCGATGATAGATCATGCCCTTGTTGATACGTTTGGAATGCATCAATACCAAATTTCGGCCGGCACGGAGGAAGATCAACCCATTATAACGCTCACCCCACAACTCTCGGGCATCTCCTTCATGACTAATTCCTACCCCAAGCCAGCCCTGGGTTATCTGTATGTACGCGATATGCTGGGCGATGAATTGTTTACCAAGGCGCTGCATTATTATATCAGGCAATGGCATGGTAAGCACCCCATGCCTTATGATTTTTTTAACTGTATAAACACCGGATCAGGCCAAAATCTCAATTGGTTTTGGAAAAGTTGGTTCTTTGACCGTGGCATCCCCGATCTCGCCATCACCCGTGTAACCTTGCAGAAGGGCCTGGCAACCATCGTGATCACCAATATGGGTACCAAACCTATTCCCATCAATCTTACCCTTTATTTCAGCGATGGCAGTACCCAATTAGTGCACGAAAGCGTTGTAGCATGGAAAAACGGAAATAAAACATTTACCATTACCCATGTTACGCATAAACGGCTTAAAAAGCTAATATTAGGTGGCACTTATGATGCTGATATTAATAAAGCAGATAATGTTTGGGTAGCCAAGTGAATAAAACTTTCATCCCGAACCAAGTATAGTGCTTTGCCGGTTGCTGATGGGGCTTAACAGGGCAGGCTAAAAGAAGTGGGACTATAATCAATTATCTTTGTAGATATCCCTGACCACCGGAAGCGGAAGTGCTGATGTCCCGCTTTTATCTGTGTTGATCACAGGGATATCGTTATTCAATTTACCATTGGCGTCCTGCCAGAAAATTTGCGAATAGGATGTACCTATCTCATCTTTGTAGGTGAGCAAAAACCCTACAACATTTTTCTGCGGCGGGTTGGCTGTAATTTTATAAGGAAGTGCAAATTCTGTTTCCACATTAAAAAATGTAGGCTCAGCAAGCAATCCGTCAAGTACGAATGGATGTTGCCCCGGCACCTTAATAAAAAAATCATAAACCGGGTTGGCAGTTACCACCATTTTAACCTTTCCCTCTAAATCATTGGTTTCCTCAACTGAACACTTAATAACTGGCCTTATCTCTTTAAGAAATCGTTGATGATCGGTTTTACTCATTTCAATTTGCGCTCTTATCTCTTTTAACTGTTGCACAGCTAAATCATTTTGAGTATTGGTAGCTACAATTTGCGCGTCAGTAGATCGTCTTTGAAGCATCAGTGTCCAAACTAATCCTATAGCGGCAAACACAGATGATCCGGCTTGTATCCATGCCGGCCAATCAATATCCATTGTTTTTTGTTGAATTTCGATCAATATCATGAAACTAATATAGATAAAGATGATTTGATTTCGAATACCTGATCTTTAATTTTATATCACCTCAATATCCTGTAAAATATTGAAACAGACATTACTTAGGGAAAAATAGATTTGATTTTAATTCATAAATTAAATACCCATTATCGGTAGCACCCTTTTTCACAAATCCCGTTTTCTCCAATAGGTTTATTGAACGTTGGTTGGCCGCTTTTGGATCAGCCATAATGGTTTTAAGGCCCAGGTTTTTAAATCCATATTCTATTACCGTTGATAACGCCTCTTGCATTATTCCCTTTCCATGCCATTGCGGTAGTAGTTCATAACCTACTTCAGCCTCATACCTTTCTTTTACCATATTCCAGTAAACGATGGTACCGATCAGTTTGGAATCATCTTTTAGAGTAATGGCCCACATAACCCCGTCGCCCTTGTTTTGTGCAGTGATTATCTTATCGATAAATTGACGGGCGTCGTCTATTGATGTTGCTCTTAATCTGTCTAAAAACTCATTAACCTTTTCATCCGAGCGCAGCTGGAATATTTCTTCCGCATCCTCCACAATCAACTGCCTGAGCAATAAACGCTTAGTAACAAGTTCGGGAAATGGAGTTAAGTTTACCTGCAGCATTTAATAAAACTTTAATCTTTTGGGCTTTCCAGCTTCCGGTCTGATCAAACAATGCTTTCCAGCATTTTAATATAAAGTTCAATCCCTTCCCTTATCTCGTCCACAAAAACAAATTCATCAGCCGTATGTGAACGGGCAGAATCGCCGGGGCCCACTTTAAGCGAGGGAATATCCAGCAACGACTGATCAGAAGTTGTTGGTGATCCATAAGTGATGCGCCCTAACTTAATGCCTGCCTGTACAATGGGATGATCCTTATCAATCTTCGAGGGTTTCAGGCGGATAGAACGCGGCTTTACATCGCTGCTTATATGTTGACGGATGATCTCCAGCACTTCTTCATTGCGATACGCGTCAGTGACACGCACATCTACGGTAAAAATACAGCTTGCAGGAACCACGTTATGTTGCGAACCAGCATTAATTATGGTTACAGACATTTTTATCGGTCCAAAAACTTCCGACTCTTTAGGGAAACGGTAAGTGCGAAACCACTCAATATCAGGCAGCGCCTTGTAAATGGCATTTTCACCTTCCTCACGTGCCGCGTGGCCCGCTTTGCCCTGTGCCGTACAATCTAATACCATTAAGCCGCGTTCGGCTATAGCCAGTTGCATCTGGGTGGGTTCGCCGACTATTCCAAAATCCAAATGGCCCAGCTCGGGTATAATTAATTCCAAACCATTAACACCTGATATTTCTTCTTCGGCAGTAGTTGCCAAACAAAAGTTATACTTCATCCCCTGTCTGTCATAAAAATACAGAAAGGTATTGATAAGAGATACCAGGCATCCACCGGCATCGTTACTACCCAGTCCGTAAAGTTTACCATCTTCAATTTTAGCGTCGTAAGGGTCACGGGTATAGCCTAAATTTGGTTTTACGGTATCATGGTGCGAATTGAGCAGGATAGTTGGTTTTGATGCATCAAAATGCTTGTTCCACGCCCATATATTATTCAGTTTACGATGGGGATTTACGCCTTTATCTGTTAAAAAAGTTTCTATCAGGTCTGCCGTTAAATTTTCCTCTTTACTAAAAGATGGGATGGTTATCAATTGCTGTAACAGTTCAACAGCTTGCTTATATAGTGTGTTTATTTCGGTCATATATTGAGGGAAATATCCCGGCGCAAAAGTAAAGGTTTTTTGGTATGTATCATTAACCACCAAATTGGATACAGCAATTTTACAATCGGATTTGAGTTCAGGATTTATATTTGCGGCAAATAACTCAATCTCTATGAAAATTCACTTCGCCGCCCTGTTCATTTGTTTACTTACCCTGTCTGCTTATGCACAGCAAAAACAGACATATAACAAAAAAGGATATCAACTCACTTTTATCAACCAGGATGCAACCCTGGATACCGCCTTGCAGCAAAGAATGGTCAATACATTTTACAAAGTATATCCCGAACTGGCCAAAGCTTATAATAAGAAAACAGCCCGGCAGGTAACCTTTGTAATCGATACGGCTTACAAGGGTGTTGCCGAAACCGACAACGGGAAAGTGACCATCAGTTCTGCCTGGATGCACAAACACCCGGAAGATATTGACGTGATTACCCATGAAGTGATGCACATTGTGCAGGATTATGGCGAAAGTGCCGGCCCCGGTTGGCTTACAGAAGGCATTGCTGATTATGCACGCTACAAATTCGGTGTGAATAATCCCGCGGCCAAGTGGCTGCTGCCAGATTATAAGCCCACTCAAAATTATGATAACGCTTATCGTATAACCGCCCGTTTTTTGGTGTGGATAGAAGAAAAAGTAAAGCCAGGCATTGTTAAGGATTTAAATAACCAATTGCGCCTGCATACCTTTTCAGATAATAGCTGGAAAGCAGCAACAGGAAAAACGGTGGATGAGTTGTGGAAAAGCTATACAGAGAATCCAGCTATATAGTCTCATTTAAAGTCCCTCTGCTAAAGGAAAGGGGCTTTAAATATTTTCTACTGCGTTTAAACGTTTAAAGAAGCCTCTCCTTTTGAGAGGATTTGGGTTTTGCTTAAATCCTTAAAATTGCGTTACTTGTGATACGTTTTTATTCAACCAAACATTATGCAAAGAAGAAGTTTTTTAAAAGCAGGTTCGGTAGCAGGACTGGCGGCAACTACATTAGTAAGCGCTTCATGTAATTTATTTTCGGGAGGGAAAAAGGAACAAGAATCGGTACAAGAATATGACGATCAGTTTGAGCTGAAAGAGGCGACCATCAGCATTCTGCAGGATAAAATGCATAATAAGGAATATACTTCACGTTCCATAACCGAACTTTATTTAAAACGTATTGATGCCATTGATAAAGCCGGGCCAAAATTAAACGCGGTAATACAGCTCAATCCTGACGCTTTGAGTATAGCCGATGCCATGGATAAAGAAAGGACCAACGGTAAAGTTCGCGGTCCGCTTCATGGCATACCCGTACTAATAAAAGACAATATCGATACAGGCGACAATATGATGACTACTGCGGGAGCGCTGGCGCTTTCGGGCAACTTTGCCAAGCAAGACGCCTTTATTATCCGTAAGCTTCGTGAAGCGGGTGCTGTATTATTAGGTAAAACTAATTTAAGCGAATGGGCCAATTTCAGGTCCACCCACTCTACCAGTGCCTGGAGCAGCCGGGGTGGGCAAACCAAATGCCCTTATGTATTAGACAGAAACCCAAGCGGCTCAAGCGCAGGATCAGGGTCTGCCACGGCGGCCAATTTATGTACTATCGCAATAGGTACCGAAACTGACGGGTCAATTGTTTCGCCATCATCTATTAACGGGTTGGTAGGTATCAAACCAACCGTGGGCCTATGGAGCCGGTCGGGAATTATACCCATATCAAAAACCCAGGATACCGCAGGGCCAATGACGCGCACAGTAAAGGATGCGGCCATATTACTTGGCGTCCTTGCCGGGGAAGATCAGCAGGATATTTATACACTGGCCAGCAAAGGAAAGATCAAATCTGATTACACCCAATTTTTAGATATCAATGGTTTACGTGGTAAACGAATAGGGGTTGAAAAGGACGGGTTGCACGTTAGCCCGGGCATGGATAAATTGTTTCAGGATGCAATCTCGCTTTTAAAAAGTAAAGGAGTTACCATAGTTGAAATAGAATTATACAAAGAGATAAAAAAGGCCGGTCATGATGAATTTACAGTGTTATTATATGAGTTTAAAGACGGGGTGAACAAATATCTGAGCACTTCTAATTCAAAAATGAGGACCCTGGCCGATATTATAGAATTCAACAAAAAAAACGAGGCAAAAGCCATGCCTTTCTTTAAGCAGGAAACACTTGAACTGGCCCAGAAAAAAGGCGGCATCGACAGCAAAGAGTACATCGATGCAGTAAAAAACACTACTGAAATTACTCGTAATGCTATCGATAAAATATTAAAAGACAACAAGCTGGATGCTATCGCTGCGCCAACTAATGGTTTTGCCTGTTGTATTGATTTGATCAATGGAGATTATGATAACGGATTTTCATTTTCAGGTCCGGCAGCTATGGCAGGTTATCCGCACATAACCGTACCGATGGGGCAATGGCATGAGTTGCCTGTCGGCCTGTCTTTTATCAGTACCGCTTATGATGAAGCAGGAATCATTAAACTGGGGTATGCTTATGAGCAAGCTTCGAAAAAAAGATCTGCGCCAAAATTTAAGAAGGATCTGTTTGTGTAAATTTGCATTATGGTAGCCAAGGTCCCTAAAAAAATATTTGCCCGTCAACACGAAATTACAGCTGATTTTTTAAAAGTGGTGGATCAGCATCTGGCGGATATCCTGAATGAGAAGATACTGGATATGTATGAGATAAGGGACATTGCCAATATAATGCATATTCATCCTACACATTTAAGCAATACTATTAAACTAACTACAGGTAAGTCGCCCTGCTTCTTTTTCGAAGAGAAGATCATGAACATCGCCAAAACTATGCTGCAGGACACATCCATATCCATTACCCAAATAGCTACCCGCCTTACATTTGACCCTTCTAATTTTACCAAATTCTTTAAACGTTTTGAGGGTACTACACCGAGGCAATACAGGGAGGAACTGTTTATTAGTTCCCTTGCTCATTAGTTCACTGACGCCATCATTGTCAATCATGCAACTAATGAACCAGTGAACCAATAATCTATTAAAAACGGAAACTGTCACCATTAAAACTGTAGTAGTCACCATAATTTAAATCATTTTCGGCGGTACTTTTGTTCATAAATTAAAATTGACATGGAACAAAAGAATAAAATAGCATTAATCACCGGCGGAAGCAGGGGATTAGGCAAAAATGCAGCACTAAAAATCGCAAGTAAAGGATTTGATGTAATTATCACCTATCGCAGTAAAAAGGACGAAGCCGGGGCCGTAGTAGCCGAAATTGAAAAAAGCGGACAAAAGGCTGCAGCTTTGCAACTGGATACCAGCGTCGTTAAAACTTTCGATGCATTTGCGCAACAATTAGCATCAACGCTAAAAGAAAAATGGGGGCTTGAACAATTTGATTTCCTGGTAAATAATGCAGGTATTGATGCCGCTTCGCCGTTTGCACAAACTACTGAGGAAGATTTTGATAATTTGTTTAACGTGCATTTCAAAGGTGTTTATTTCCTTACTCAAAAGCTTTTACCACTAATTGCCAATGGCGGCAGGATCATTAACCTTTCAACAGGACTTACCCGCTTTGCTACACCGGGTTATGCAGCTTATGCATCAATGAAAGGCGCCATAGAAGTATTCACCAAATACCTGGCTAAGGAATTAGGTTCAAGGGGTATAGCTGCAAACTTAGTAGCCCCCGGCATAATTGAAACTGATTTCACCAAAGCTGCATTTGAGTCGCACGCTGGTATGAAAGATTTTATATCAGGCATAACAGCCCTTGGCAGGCCCGGTTTACCCGATGATATAGGCGGTGTTATTGCTTTTTTATGCACCGAAGATGCCCGCTGGATAAATGCGCAGCGCATTGAGGCATCGGGCGGGATGTTTTTGTAGCATCGCGGCAGAGGCGCGATGCATCACGCCTCTGCATTTTGTGTTATTAATCCCTAAATCCAAATTCTTATCTTTCACAAAAAAAATATCACCATGGAATTTGGCCGTGTAGATCATCAACAATTAGCAGAGATAGATTTTTCGCTTCCGCCCGACCCGGAATTAACCTTAACCACCCTCAAGGCTGCGAAGGGTAAAGGCCCTTTACAGGTGCATGTTGGTTGTGCCAAATGGGGAAGAAAAGAATGGTTGGGTAAAATATATCCTCTCAAAACCAAAGAGATCAATTTTTTGGACGAATATGTGAACCATTTTGATTGCATTGAATTGAATGCCACCTTTTACCAGGTTTACGGACCCGAAACTATTGGTAAATGGCGGGATAAAGCCGCCAGTAACCCCGGCTTTAAATTCTGCCCAAAATTCTCACAAAATATTAGCCATATACGCCGACTCAAAAATGCTGAAGAAATAACCACCCAGTTTTATAAAGGTATTTTGGCCTTTGGCGATCAGCTTGGCCCTTTATTTTTGCAGGTGGGTGACAATTTCACACCAAAAAGCCTTCCCGAACTGAAAGCCTATCTGGAACACTTACCTACAGATGTACCTGTCTTTTTAGAAGTTAGACATAAGGATTGGTTCGCCGTACCTGAAAACCGCGATGCGTTGTTTAACTTATTACATCAATTAAATATCGGCGCCGTAATAACAGATGCTTCGGGTCGGCGCGATTGTGTGCATATGAATCTACCTACCCCACATGCTTTCATTCGTTTTGTAGGCAACAGCCTGGATAAAACAGACTACACCCGGATAGATGAATGGGTTGAACGCATTAAGGATTGGGAAAAACAGGGCTTGCAATCGCTATGGTTTTTTATGCACCAGCATGATGAGCGTTATTCGCCTGAGTTATGTGATTATGTGGTTGAAAAACTGAATAAAGCATTGGGCCTTGAAATTCACCGACCTCAATTTATTGATAAGGATAAGGGATTGTTTGCTTAAACCCGAAATAAAAACTATTAGTAATAAACCTATATTTAAATACCCAACTTATTAAATGAAGATTCTTTTTACTCTGATCCTATTCCCTCTTTTTGCATTTACTTTATCGGCTTAAAACTCGCTGGTAGTATAATACTTACAATTGCAGCTTATTACTGCTGCTGAAGCCGGATTTATATTTTCCATGCGCTTTATTAGTTATTATGGTGCTTATCCCTGTTATTTATTCATACACATATTTCAAAAAACATCAGCTTAAATAAAACGGCAATACAAAGTAATTTCTTAATTTTCGGGGCGTTAATCATACACTGATAGCGCTCCCATTTATGTATAAAATTATTGCATCCTCTTTTTTAATTATTACGTTATCCGCTGGTATAAGCCATGCACAGGATAAAAACCTTACAGCACAAATAAAAGAAATAGCACCTGCAGCTAAAGGCATAGTTGGCGTATCTATTTTAGGGATAGAAAGCGGGGACACGCTTAATTATAATGGCAATGCCCGCCTTGTAATGCACAGCGTAATGAAGTTCCCTATCGCGATGACGGTCTTGCATTTAGTTGATAAAGGGAAATATAAGCTCGATCAAAAGTTGAAGGTTGGCAAAAAAGACCTACTCCCAAATACACATAGCCCGCTGCGTGATAAATATCCTGACGGGACGGAAATACAGTTGAGCGAATTAATTGGCTATATGGTATCACAAAGCGATAACAATGCCTGCGACTTTTTGTTAAAAAAGATAGGTGGAACTGAAGTTGTGGAAGACTATATCCAAAGCCTTGGTATAAAAGGAATAGCCATAAACGCATCGGAAGCAGGAATGGCCGTAAGTTGGGAAGTGCAATATCTCAATTGGTGTAAGCCTGCCGATATGGTGTATTTGCTGGATATATTTTACCATGGCAAAGCATTATCAAAAACTAGCAACGATTTTTTGTGGAAGATAATGACCGAAACCAACACTGGGCCAAACAGGATCAAAGGCTTGTTGCCAAAGGATGTTATAGTTGCACACAAAACAGGCACATCACCAACCAATGATGCCGGCTTATCACCCGCCACAAATGATGTGGGCATTATTACATTGCCAAATGGCAAACACCTGGCAATAGCTATTTTTGTTTGTAACTCCAATGCGGATGAAGCAACCAGGGATTTGGTTATCGCCAAAATTGCCAAAGCGGCCTGGGACTATTATTCAAAATAACCCGATAAGATATTAGCTGTTTGACGCTATCTTTTAGGGCCGGGCTTATATATTTGTTTATGCAAAATAATACGCTTCCTGCTTTAAACAACCCGCAACTAAAAAATATTTGTCATACCTGCGGTACCTGTTATGCTGAAGACTCACCAGTTAATTGCCCCATTTGCGATGATGAGCGCCAGTATGTGCCGGTATCAGGCCAGCAATGGGTCAACTACAATGAGTTAAGTAAAACTAAAAGTATCCGGTTTGGTAAACTATTGCCCAATGTGTACGATTTGCGCATCAGCCCATCATTTGCAATAGCACAAAAGGCACATTTGATTATTTCACAGAGCGGAAACTTGTTATGGGATTGTTTGCCATTTTTGGATGAAGCCACAGTAGCTTTTATCCATTCAAAAGGTGGAATAAAGGGAATCGCCATTTCGCATCCGCATTACTACAGCTTAATGACCGCCTGGGCGGAGATTTTTGATTGTCCAATTTATCTTCATGCAGCTGACAAAAAGTGGGTAATGGATAAAAGCGATTATATTGTATTTTTTGAGAGTGAAAAATATGCTTTATGGGATGGTATGGAGATCATTCATACCGGTGGTCATTTTGCCGGGAGTACAGTTCTGCACACTCCTTTTGCAGGCAGCGGGGGAAGTTTGTTTGTTGGCGATACCCTACAGATCTCGCAAAGCAGGCAATTTATCAGTATGATGTACAGCTATCCTAATCAGATTCCGTTGCCACTAATAGATATATTACGCATCAGCGAAAAAATAAGCCCCTTAAAGTTCGACAGTATGTATGGTGCTTTTGAATGGCAGAATATTAATAAAGGAGCGAAAGCTATATTTGAGCAATCTGTAAAAAGATATGTTGATGTGTACAAAACCACGTAATTATTCAAGCTAAATAATACTTTTGCCCACATGAAGCCAGCACCTACCAGCACTACCGCCGAAGCCCCGGTTGAACAAACTGTATTTTTGATCCTATTCGCCATCAGTTTTTCTCACTTGCTTAATGATCTGGTGCAATCATTAATGCCGGCCATTTACCCCATAATCAAAACAAATTTCCATCTTAATTTTTCGCAGATAGGTTTAATAACATTAGTTTTCCAGTTATCTGCATCTATATTACAACCTTTTGTGGGGCTTTATACCGATAAAAAATCGCATCCGTACTCGTTACCTGTTGGTATGGGGTTCACATTGATAGGTTTATTGTGTTTGTCACAGGCCCCTACCTACCCTATGATACTGGTTTCAGTAATGCTCATTGGTATTGGGTCGTCTATTTTTCATCCTGAGTCATCAAGAGTAGCCTATCTCGCTTCCGGGGGCAGGCGTGGCCTTGCACAATCTATTTTCCAGTTAGGCGGCAACGCAGGCAGCGCCCTTGGCCCATTGCTGGCTGCCTGGATCATCGTTCCTTCCGGCCAAAAAAGCATTTCGTGGTTTGGGTTAGCCGCGGCACTGGCCATTGTAGTTCTATTTAGGGTAGGCGGTTGGTATAAAAAACAAATGTTAGCCAAAATTGCGGCTAAAAAGCATACCGATGTGAGTGCTGGTCACCCGGAGTTCTCCCGTAAAAAAGTAATCTTTTCCATGTTCATTTTGCTAGTGCTTATTTTTTCCAAATTTGTATACCTGGCAAGTATGAGCAGCTATTACACTTTTTACCTCATTGGCAAATTTCATCTTTCTGTTCAGCATTCACAATACTTTTTGTTTATGTTTTTGGCAGCTGTTGCCGTTGGCACTGTAGCAGGCGGACACCTGGGAGATAAGTTTGGCCGGAAATATATTATCTGGATTTCAATACTGGGTGCAGCACCTTTTACACTACTGCTGCCCTATGCTGATTTGTTATGGACGGGCGTTCTTTCGGTTACCATCGGGCTCATCATTTCATCTGCTTTCTCTGCCATACTGGTATATGGGCAGGAACTAATACCCGGAAAGGTTGGACTTGTTGCAGGTTTATTTTTTGGCCTTGCCTTTGGCATGGGAGGTATAGGTTCGGCATTGCTGGGCAATCTGGCAGACCATACCAGTATTAACTATGTTTTTAAAGTATGTGCGTTTTTACCCCTTATTGGAATATTTACAGGGTTTTTGCCTAATATAGATGTCCGGAAAAAATAATGATCATATCACCGCGGTTTCTACGTTCTCATCCTTAAAACCGCCAAATACTGCGAAGTTCATGTTCTTGTAAATGCAATCCACTTCGTTAAAACCTGCCTTTTCAAGCATTTTCAATTGAGTTTCAAGCGGGGCAAGTTTATCCAGTTTGGTACGTTCAAAAGCCTGTATCAAAGCCTCCCGGTCAAGGCCCGAGTTGGATACAGTTTCGCGCCAATAGTATTTATACAAACTATCGAACATCAGATTTTTTCCGGCAACCTGGTCGGCATTGATAAACAATCCGCCATCATTAAGAGCCTGGTAAATATTTTTGTACAGCTTGGCCTTTTCTGCATCGCCCAGGTGATGAATTGCCAGGCCAGAAATAATGATATCGTATTTGCCGGGCAGCGCATCTTTAGAAAAATCACATTCAAGAAATTCAAAGTTATCCGCACCATCGAAACGCTTGCGGGCTACATCAAGCATTTGTGCCGACAGATCCGTAAGGGTAAAATGCAGATTGGGGTTTAGCTCATAGATAAACTGCGTAAACAATCCTGTACCGGCGCCAATATCCAATACTTTTTTAGCATGTGTAAGGCTTTTTACCAAAGGCAAACATGCGGTATAAAAATCTTTAAAGCACGGGATCAGATATTCTCTCTGCGAATCGTATTTTTTTGAAACGTTACTGAATTGTTCCTTTACATCATTCATAGTTTATCAGTTTATCCTATAAATATAAAAACTTAAACGGATAATTTGTTTGAAAAATCCAACAACTAACTCTATTTATATTTCAAGATCTACTGATAAGTGTATCCGCTGAATAGCGGTTATAAACAGCAAAATAATATAGCAGCGTAAAATAAGCCCCGTAAATTATCTGGGTAAATACGTTTTCCCACTGCTCTAACGTACTCGATCCAAATATTAGTGCCAGCATAATCAGCACTCCTAAAATACAGGCAAAACGTGTAAACAATCCCAGTATCAGTAATATACCAGTTAGTAACTCAAGAAAAGGCAACCCCAAACTAAATGGTGTTACAAAAGAAACCGGCAACATGGATTTGCTGAACTGGCCAACCATGTGGTTGCTAAATCCCTGCAATTTGGGTATGCGTTCTAATCCATGCCCAAACATGCTTACAGCAATAGGCAATCGCGCCAGCAAATAAGTTGTATTCGGCTTATTTTTCATTGCTGTTGATTTTTTTTCTTTAACAATACTTCGTGTGCCAACTGCTTGGTGCCATCAACTTTAAAAGTGTAATTTAAGCCAAGTATATCACTCACCATAGGGAAAAGATTTACATTAGGGAAGGCAGATATCTCCGTATGTGGTTTAAATCCGGGTCCCCATGCATAAAATGTGGCATGCATATCTTTTACAGTGGACGGATCGTAGCCATGCCATCCCGGGTCTAATTTGCGATTATAAAGGTTAAATACTTTTGGCCAGTTGGGTATCAGCAAAATATCGCCGATGCGGTTGTACCAGTCATCACTTTTAGCATAATGCAATTTAGATGGTACATTCACCCTTAGATAAACCTCGTAATCTTTGGTGGCATCCTTTTTAAGTTGCTCGTAGGTTTTTTGAATGTTATTAGGGTCTTTTGCATATAGCTCCACCAATATACCATCGCCGGATACGATAAATTTGGAAGTATCAATACCTGCAGGCACACTTATCGGGCGCTCAATATCAGGGGCGGTCATACCATGATCGGATACGAAAACGTAGTTCACATTCAGCCCTGTCGTTTTCACAGCTTTTGTAAGTTCATAAACTGCCGAATCTATAAAATGAACTGCATTTGCCACTTCCTTCGAATCAGGGCCATGTTTGTGCCCCTCATGATCAACCTGGGGGAAGTAAAAGGTGATCAGATGCGGGCGCTTTTCTGCAGGAAGTTTCAGCCAGTTAACTACCGTTTGTATGCGATCATTAATGGCTATTTTTTCATTGTATTTATAGTAATAAGTTGGATAAATACCTTTGATAGGCGCTTCAGAGCCTACCCAGTAAAAACTGGCGGATAATAGTTGTTGCTGCTCCGCTAATACCCAAAGCGGTGTACCGCCATACCATACGCTGTCTGTAGCGGTTTTGCCTTTATAAATGTAAAATTTGTTCATTTTACGATCATAAAAGCTATTATTAACCAGGCCTTCATGTGACGGGTACAAACCTGTAGCCATTGAATAATGGTTTGGAAAAGTCACTGAGGGGAAAGAAGGGATCATTGATGATGCCTTTACGCCTCCACTGCTCAATTCCAACAGATGGGTGGCATTATATTTTTGTGCATAATCATAACGGAAACCATCGGCCGATATCATGATCACATAGGGTTTGCTCTGTTGTTCGGCACTATTTTTCCTGCCCGGAACAATGTGTTGTGTAGTATCAGCCTGGCTGAATGCGGTTAATGAACAGGCGAGAAGTAGTAAAAACGCAAAGTATTTCTTCATAAGATCGAATGATGCTCAAATTTAGCTAAATAAGGTTACTGTAATAATACCCCAACGTTATTGTTTCTGATTTTAACATAGTATAATCGATTTTTTACATAGTAATGCAAAAATTGATTTATTACGTTATTTTGCTTTGAATATGATGTATATAAAAAGAATAGTTATCCTAATTATACTATGTGTTTGTATCACAAGCACGTTGTTTGGCCAAATCAAAACACCTGTTGATAAAAACGGCGCTTTACATGTAGAAGGTAATAAGATACTGAACCAGCATGGTGTTGAGCCGCAATTACGGGGACTTAGCTTTTCGTGGAGTTTATGGGGCGGGCGTAAATATTATAACCCGGCTGTTGTGAACTGGATAACAAATGATTTTAAAGTAAGCATAATACGGGCGGCAATGGGCGTTCAGCCCGAACATGGGTACCTGGAAGAGCCTGCAACGCAGCGCCAACTCATAGTAAATATTGTTGACCAGGCTATAAAGGATGGCATTTATGTATTGATAGACTGGCACGACCATAACGGCAATCTTCATACAGAACAGGCTAAAGCTTTTTTTGCGGATATGGCTCAAAAATATAAAGGGGTACCCAATGTGATCTACGAGATATGGAACGAGCCGGCGCTTGCAAACTGGGATACAGTGAAAAATTATGCCGTACAGGTAATTACCGAAATAAGAAAACATGATGCCGATAATATGATTGTTGTGGGCAGCCCGCATTGGGACCAGGATGTGGATATTGCTGCTGCTAATCCTATCAGCGGGTTTAAAAACATTGCTTACTCTTTCCATTTTTATGCATCAGACCCTTATCACCAGGATAGATTACGTGCAAAAGGCGATCTTGCTATAAAGCTGGGTTTGCCACTTTTTGTAACAGAATGGGGTGTTGGGGAATCCAACGGCAATGGTAAATTCGACCGGAAGGAAACAAAAACATGGCTGGACTGGATGGAAACAAACCATTTAAGCTGGGCCAACTGGAATATTACAGATAAAGACGAAACCACCGCCATATTGCTACCCAATGCACCAGCCGATGGGAGCTGGACTGACAACCAGTTAACTTTTGCGGGCCTTTACATAAAGGGCGTATTGCGGGATTTGAATAAATGATAAAAAAGAACTTGCAAAGTCTTTTGGCTGATTGATAAAGAGTTATTTCCTTTCCTCATTAAAAATCTTCATCTTTAATGATATTAACTGATTATTTTTTTCATGAAAAAAATTTACCTGTTTGCATTATTGATCTTACCCTTATTTGTAAGCGCGCAAAACCCAGATTCAACCTGGTTTGTAAATAATTACACCAAAAAGGAAGTTACTATACCGATGCGCGATGGGGTGAAGCTTTTTACCTCCATCTATTTGCCAAAAGACCAATCTGAAAAACATCCCATTTTAATGGAGCGCACACCATACTCATGCAGTCCGTATGGTAAGGAGTACCGTGCATTTTGGGAAAACCACCTTATACAGTATTGCCGGGAAGGTTATATTATGGTTATACAAGATGTGCGGGGCAGGTGGATGAGCGAAGGGGAATTTATGGATGTACGCCCATTCAACCCAAACAAAAAAACAAATAAAGACATTGACGAAGCCAGCGATACTTATGATACTATTGATTGGATGGTAAAAAACCTTGAAAACAACAATGGCAAGGTAGGTGTTTTCGGTATTTCATATCCGGGATTTTATTCAACTATGGCCTCATTGAGCGATCATCCTGCCTTAAAGGCTGTGAGCCCCGAAGCACCGGTAACTGATTGGTTTGTTGGTGATGATTTCCATCATAACGGGGCATTTTTCCAAATGGATGCTTTTGACTTTTACATGGGTTTTGGTTTCGGCCAGCCGCATCACAAGCCAATGCCTTTTCCTGCCAAAAAATTTGTTTATGAGTCTCATGATAATTATGAATTTTATTTACGGGCAGGTGCGGTATCCAACTTAACCAAACTGGTTGGTGATAGCATTATATTCTGGAACCAGGTGATGAACCATCCCAACCGTGATGCCTGGTGGATGGCCCGCAACGCAAGGGTTGGGGTAAAAAATGTAAAGCCTGCTATGCTGGTTGTAGGCGGGATATTTGATGCTGAAGATTGCTTTGGCGCATGGAATCTTTACCAGGTTATTGACAAGCAAAGTCCGGCGACCAATAACAGGCTGGTAATGGGGCCCTGGTATCATGAGCAATGGCGCAATAACGATGGTACACACCACGGCAACATCCAGTTTGGCAGCAATACCAGCAAATGGTATGCCGATCATATCGAAATACCTTTCTTTAACTATTACTTGAAGGGTAAAGGCTCTGTAGATAGCATTAGTAAGGCTACCGTATATTTTACAGGTGAAAACAAATGGCATCAGCTGCCCAAGTGGCCACCTGCTGATCTGCAGGCAACACCAATCTATTTGGAGCCAAATGGGGCGCTGTCATTTAATGCATTAGGAAACAATAAAAATTCCTCTGACAGCTATATCAGTGACCCTGCCAAACCTGTACCTTATACTGAAGGCGTGCACTTTAACCGAACACGCACCTATATGACCGGCGACCAGCGCTTTGCTGCCCGCCGAACCGATGTATTGGTTTACCAGACAGGCATTTTAGATAAAGATATAACACTTGGTGGCCCCGTAGTTGCCGACCTGATGGTAGGCTTATCCGGCACTGATGCAGATTTTGTAGTTAAGCTGATCGATGTTTTTCCGGATAGCCTATCCTACAATGATATTGACATTTATGCCGAAAAAGATCAGACAGGCCCATACCCAATGGGAGGTTACCAGATGCTGGTACGTGCCGAAATTATGCGTGGAAAATTCAGAGATAGTTATGAAAAGCCATCACCGTTTATACCAAACCAACCCACCGAAGTAAAATACACCATGCCTGATGTAGCGCATACCTTTAAAAAAGGACACCGCCTTATGATACAGGTGCAAAGCAGCTGGTTTCCGTTAGTAGACCGTAACCCGCAGCAGTTTATGGATATATACCATGCAAAAGATTCAGACTTTTTAAAAGAAACGATCAATGTTTATCATGACCGGTCAAAGATCATTTTGCCTGTGTTGAAATAGTTATATTATTGTTGCTTTTTCAAAGCCTCATTAATCGCTTTTTCAGCGAGCGGCTCCATTATTTTATACCCGGCCAACGTGGGGTGCACCCCATCATTAGACAATGATTTAGGCAACCCTTTTTCAGCATCAACCATTGCTGAATAATAGTCAAGGTAAACAACATTATGTTTGGTGGCGTAGTCCTTCAGCATCTGGTTAAGCTGTATCACTTTTTCTGTTGGAACGATAGCAGGGCGCCATGGGAAATGATTTGCCGGTAAAACTGATGATATCACCACTTTTATGTGGGCCGTTCTGGCTAATTCCACCATAGAAATAATATTTCCACAGGTATTTTCCAATTTAATGGGGCCGGTATTCTCGGCAATATCATTGATCCCCGCCAGGATAACTACAACACCGGGCTTTAAATTGATCACATCCTCGCGGAAACGCACCAGCATTTGAGGGGTTGTTTGCCCGCTGATGCCTCGGTCATAATAAGGCCTGCCGACAAAGAATGAGGAATCAATATTTCTCCACACGTCTGTGATAGAGTTACCCATAAAAACCACACGCTTTTCGTTTGGTACAGGTGGCGGCAATTTACTGTTTTCATCAGCAAAGCGTCTTATATTGGGCCAATCTGGCTGGCTTCTCAACAATTCTGCTTTTGCCATAGCTGCAGCCACTTTTGGATCTATAGGTTTTAGCAAACCCTCTAAACCTAACCAATCGCCAAAACGATCTATCCAATGATCGGTAGGGATATTTTGTTTACGCATGCCAAACCCATGTCCGCCCTGTGCAAACATATGCAGTTCGGCCGGATGTTTTGAAGCCATCCATTTGTTATATAAATCCACACTGTGGGGGGCTAAGCCCAATTGGTCATCACTTGCCGCTGCCAGGAACATAGGCGGTGCATCGGCAGCTATGGTTCCCTGCAATTCAGGCGGCATATAAGCATAAATAGGCGCTACATAATCGGGGCGATTTTCGGGTGTATAATTGTAAGCACTTGAAGCGGCCACGGTGCCGCCGGCAGAAAAACCAATGATCACAATACGTGAAGGCGAAATACCATATTCTGCAGCATGCCGGCGCACATAGGCAATGGCATTACGTGTATCGGCAATACTCAGCGGAATAACCTTTCGTGCATCCTCTTCCGTTTGCTTGGCAGGTTTATTTTTCTGCTCCGTAGTGGGGTCATCGGTTAAGCTGTGCATCAGCCTGTATTTTAACACAAATGCAGTAATCCCCTTTTGACTTAACCATTTGGCAACGTTAGTACCCTCGCTTTTGATTGATAATGCCATGAAACCTCCACCGGGACATACTATAACCGCGGTACCGTTATTATTATCTGCGTT
>JAQBOK010000345.1 GCA_028288085.1 Mucilaginibacter sp. | reverse complement strand
TATACTGAAATTAAGCCATTCGATTGGTTTCGGGGCTACCATGTGGGCGGCCGGTCATTAACGTGGGGCAGGCAATCCTACCGCTGGGGTGACCTGAATTTTGAGGATAATGCAAAGGACGGCGTAGGTATCGACTGGCCTATCCGCTATAAGGACCTGGCGTCATGGTATGCTCATGTAGAAAGATTTGCGGGTATAAGCGGCTCAATTGAAGGGCTGCCACAACTACCCGATGGCGATTACTTGCCTGCAATGAACATGAATTGTGTTGAGAAGGACGTGGCCGCCCGTATTAATAAAAGTTACCAGAATAAACGGCGAATGATTATTGGCCGCACTGCAAATATTACCATTCCGCATAATGGCCGCACCAATTGCCAATACCGTAATCAATGTTCAATGGGCTGTCCCTTCGGAGGGTATTTCAGTACGCAGTCCTCTACATTACCTGCGGCTATGGCCACAGGTAATTTGACGGTGCGGCCATTTTCCATCGTAACCAGGATATTGTATGATAAGGATACAAAAAAGGCAAAAGGTGTTGAAGTGCTTGACGCGCAAACAAATCAGACCTATGAATATTATGCAAAGGTTGTCTTCTTAAATGCATCAACATTAAACTCAACCTGGGTACTCATGAACTCGGCCATTGATATTTGGCCTGATGGCTTAGGCAGTAGCAGCGGCGAACTGGGCCACAACCTAATGGACCATCATTTCAGGGCAGGGGCTGAAGGTTATGCGGAGGGCTTTGATGATAAATATTATTTTGGCCGCAGGGCAAACGGCATATATATACCACGCTACCGGAATTTGTTCGGCGATAAACGCGATTACCTGCGGGGTTTTGGTTACCAGGGGAGGGCAAGCCGCGAAGACTGGGGCAGGGAAATTGCCGAAATGCATATCGGCGCTGATTATAAAGATAGTCTTAGCGAACCTGGCCGATGGAAAATGGGGATTATTGGCTTTGGCGAAACCCTGCCCTACCATGAAAACAAAGTATATCTGGATAAAAATAACAAGGATAAGTGGGGCCTGCCTGTCTTAGCTATTGATGCGGAGATAAAGGAAAATGAGCGCAAAATGCGGCTGGATATGATGCAGGACGCTAAAGAAATGCTTGAAATCGGCGGCATTAAAGAGGTAGCGACTTATGACCATGGCTATTCGCTGGGAGGCGCCATACATGAGATGGGTACGGCACGTATGGGCAAGGACCCCAAAACATCTGTACTAAATAAACATAACCAGGTTTGGGATGCTCCAAACTTATATGTAACCGATGGTGCCTGTATGGCCTCGTCAGCATGTCAAAACCCTTCACTTACCTATATGGCTTTAACTGCCCGTGCAGTTGACCATGCTGTAAGCGAAATGAAGAAACTTAATATTTAAAAACTAACCTTACTAATTATGGCAACTCATCAAAACCGTCGATCGGCTATTAAAAATATACTAGCCGGTTCTGCGGCAATAGGCGTATCGGGGATATTAACATCCTTTACAGAAACACCGGATAAAAAAATTTCAGACGATAAATTAAAAGGCAATATCAACCATTCTGTCTGCCGCTGGTGCTATGCTGATATACCGCTCGATCAGCTTTGCGCATCAGCTAAAAAAATGGGGCTTAAAGCGATTGACCTTGTTGGACCGGCTGACTGGCCTATCCTTCAAAAATACGGCCTGTATTCGGCCATGTGCAATGGCGCTGAAATTAACCTTACAGATGGTTTTAATGACAAGGCTTTCCATGAAACACTGATAAAGAATTATTCGGAAATGATCCCATTAGTCGCTAAAGCTGGTTATAAAAACCTGATATGCTTTAGCGGCAGCCGCAGGGGAAAAAGCGACGAAACAGGCTGGAACAACTGTGCAGAAGGCTTGAAAATACTGATGCCGCTTGCTGAAAAACATAATGTAGTACTGGTAATGGAATTGCTGAACAGCAAGATAACCCATAAGGACTACCAATGTGATAAAACCGCGTGGGGTGTTGAGCTTGCAAAAAGGGTCGGCTCTGAGAATTTTAAATTACTATATGATATATATCATATGCAAATTGATGAAGGGGATGTTATCAGGACTATTGGCGAAAATCATCAGTACATAACACATTATCATACCGGTGGTGTGCCAGGCAGGAATGAGATAGACGAAACACAGGAATTATATTACCCGGCCATAATGGAAGCTATTTTAGCAACTGGGTACAAAGGTTATGTTGCCCAGGAGTTTATTCCAAAACGGGTTAATAAAATGGCATCACTGAAACAAGGGGTACTTATTTGTGACGTCTAACCTCGTCTAACTTTTGTGAATATTTACGATGAATAGGAAACAATTTTTAAAACAAGCAGGGTTGCTATCTGCCGGCATGCTTACAATGCCGTATTTCGGGACAGCTAAAAGTAATAACATAGTCGGGTTACAATTATATTCTTTACGCGATCAGCTTCCAATAGATGTAAAAGGAGTGATTGCCAAAGTTGCTGCCGCCGGTTATGGAGAGGTGGAAACTTTTGGCTACACTAAAGCTAAAGGTTTCTGGGGTTTAGGCCCTAAAGAATTCAGCGATCTGCTTAATTCAAATGGCCTGAAAACACCAAGCGGTCATTATGGTATGGAACAATACTTTACCAACGGTAGCACCGATGAACTGAAAAATTATATTGAGGCGGCACATCTTACTGGTCAAAATTATATAGTATGCCCGCATTTGGGCGAAGAGTACCGCAAAACGCCGGAAGACCTTAAAAATATTGCCATAAAACTGAACAACATTGGCGCAATACTAAAAAGCGAAGGTTTAAAACTGGCCTATCATAATCACAATTTTGAGTTTCTCCCTGTAGGTAACACAAACTTATATGATGTTATATTAAACGAAACAGATCCGGAATTGGTCTATCTGGAAATGGACCTCTATTGGGTAGTACGCGCAAGACGCGATCCGATAGAGATTTTAAACCAGCATCGCGGGCGTTTTACAATGGTGCATATAAAGGATATGGATAAGAAAACGCCTGCACTTAACACCGAGATCGGCGCCGGCACTATCGATTTTAAAAAAATAATCCCTGCTGCGAAAAAAGCAGGTGTAATGCATTTTATTCTTGAACAAGAAAATTATATTCACATAGATCCTTATGAAAGCATTACCCGGAGCGCCACTTATATGAAAAATAATTTACTTTAATAAGCCACCCGAAAACACCATATAAATGAAAGTAAAAAGCTTTGAACTGTTTACTGTGCCTCCGCGCTGGCTTTTTCTGAAAATCGAGACTGATGAAGGTATCACAGGTTGGGGCGAGCCTGTCATTGAAGGTAAAGCAGCTACAGTTAAAACCGCCGTTGAGGAATTAATGAGCCGTATTTTAGGTAAAGACCCAATGAATATCGAGGACCATTGGAATGTAATGTACCGGGGCGGCTTTTACCGGGGCGGCCCTATTTTAATGAGTGCAATCGCTGGTATCGACCAGGCGTTATGGGATATTAAGGGCAAATATTACAATGCACCCATCCACCAGTTATTAGGTGGTAAGGCACGGGAAAAAATCAAAGTATACTCATGGATAGGTGGCGACAGGCCTGCTGACGTAGGGCAGGCAGCAATAGAAATGGTTAAGGCAGGTTTTAGTGCCGTCAAAATGAATGCCACAGAAGAATTACAGTATGTGGACTCATATGAAAAGATAGACCAGGCCATCAGCCGGATTGCGGCAGTCCGTGAAGCCGTTGGAAATTACATTGGCATCGGAATAGATTTTCATGGCCGGGTACATAAACCAATGGCTAAAATACTGGCTAAGGAACTGGAAGCTTATCGCCCCATGTTTATTGAGGAGCCATCGCTGCCCGAGAATAACGAGATACTGCGCGAGATTGCTCATCATACCTCCATTCCAATTGCTTGCGGCGAGCGGATGTTTTCCAAATGGCAGTTTAAAACTTTGTTGAAAGATGGTTATGTTGATATTATTCAGCCTGACCTTTCACATGCGGGTGGGATCACGGAATGTAAAAAAATCATCTCGATGGCGGAGGCTTTTGATGTAGCTGCGGCGCCACATTGTCCCTTAGGGCCAATTGCGCTTGCAGCCTGCTTACAGGTTGACGCTACCTGTCATAACGCTTTTATCCAGGAACAAAGCCTTGGCATACACTATAATAAAGACAGCGATATATTGGATTATATTATAAACAGGGATGTTTTTAACTATGAGAACGGCTTTGCTAAAATACCCGATGGCCCGGGGCTCGGAATTGAAATAGATGAAGATCATGTACGCAAGATGGCGGCGACAGGACATAACTGGTCCAACCCACTTTGGCGGCATGAGGACGGCAGCGTTGCTGAATGGTAATATTATAACTATATTTAAATGTCTGTTATTAACATCCCCCAAAAACCATCCCGTATAAGATTTAAGATCCTGGCTTTCCTGTTTATTAATGTGGTGATCAATTACATGGACAGGACCAACCTATCGGTAGCCGCAACCGCAATAAGCAACGAATTAAAATTAAGCCCCTTTCAGCTAGGGCTTGTATTTTCAGCCTTTGGCTGGACTTACGTTGCCTCGCAGATTCCCGGAGGGATATTAATTGACACTGTGGGCCCACGCGTGCTATACACTTTTGCTTTGATATCATGGTCTGTAGTTACGCTTTGCCAGGGCTTTATAAAAGGCTTTGCAGTTTTGCTTGGGCTGCGTTTGGCAATCGGTGTATTCGAAGCGCCTTCTTATCCTATAAATAATCGTATTGTTACCAGTTGGTTCCCCAACCATGAAAGGGCATCGGCAATAGCTGTATATACTAGCGGGCAATTTATCGGTTTGGCATTTCTGACTCCATTACTGGTTGTTATACAACAATTCTTAGGTTGGCGGGGACTGTTTATTATTACCGGAGTAATCGGGGTTTTATGGGGAATAATATGGTATAACGTTTACCGCGACCCAGCCAGACACCCAAAAGTAAACCCGGCAGAATTGGAATACATCACAAATAACAACCCAATCAAACCTTTTTCGCCGGCGCTAACCTGGGATATTTTTAAACAGGTATTTATGCAACGTAAGCTTTGGGGAATCTATATCGGGCAGTTTGCAGTAACGTCAACCCTATGGTTCTTTTTAACCTGGTTCCCCACTTACCTTGTAAAATATAGGGGAATGGATTTTTTAAAGACCGGGCTGTTAACTTCTATACCATTTATGGCCGCTTTCGCGGGTGTACTGCTGGCCGGTTTTTTGTCCGACCGACTTATAAAAAAGGGTTATTCTTTTGGCGTTGCACGTAAAACGCCGGTTATTGCGGGTTTGCTGTTATCAATAGCTATAGTTGGCGCAAATTATGTTAACAGCACGCCTTTGATCATTGGCTTTATGGCGATAGCATTTTTTGGCAACGGGCTGGCTTCCATTACCTGGGTATTTGTATCGGCATTAGCACCACAAAGTTTGATAGGCGTTACCGGAGGAGTTTTTAATTTTATTGGTGGGCTATCGTCAATTGTCGTGCCTTTGCTTATTGGCTTACTTGCCGGAGGCGGTGATTTTCATTCTGCATTGCTATTTATTGGCGCGTTGGCATTTTTAGGGGCCTTATCTTATATATTTTTGGTTGGGAGCGTTAAACAAGTTAAATTAATGGAATAGTATAAAATGAATGATTTCTTAAGCTGCGATTGGGGTACAAGCACACTGCGGATAAACCTGGTAAGCGCTCATACCAGCGAAATAATATGCGGCGAAACTTCCGATGAAGGAATGGCAAGGATATTCAATCTATGGAAACTCACGGGAGATGCAGATAAAAACAAGCGCGTGCAATTTTACCTCAATATTTTACAACAGCACATTAAAAGCATCGAACTGAAACTTAATCAATCTTTGGATGGCTGTAGGCTGATTATTTCCGGCATGGCATCATCATCAATAGGTTTTGTTGAACTACCCTATAGTGAATTGCCATTTTCACTATCCGGCGACAGCCTTAAATTGAAACACATACCTGGGCACAAAGGCTTTGTGCATACAATAACCATTGTTTCCGGTATTAAAAGCGTTGATGATGTAATGCGGGGTGAAGAGACACAATTGATCGGTTGTACCGGCGTAAGCAATGGGATTGTCAATAACCAAATTTTTATATTTCCCGGCACCCATTCCAAACACATCTATATAAATAGTAACGAGGCAAGTGGGTTTAAAACTTATATGACGGGCGATTTTTTTGAGTTACTTTCCCAAAAAAGCATCCTCAGTAATTCCGTTGAGAAGAATAACCAAATTGAAACCCCGGAAAATTTAACGGCGTTTAAAAACGGAATTACAGATGGCGCTCAATTAAATCTGCTGAATGCGGCTTTTAAAGTACGTACAAATAGCCTGTTTGAAGTGTACCCCGGGCACCAAAATTTTAATTATCTCATCGGACTGTTAATAGGGACTGAATTGAAAGACCTGGAAAACTCAGGGGTGGAAAAAATTCATTTGTTGTGCGGATCAGGACTTGAAAGATATTACCGTATTGCGTTGGAAGAACTTGGCTTAGCGGGCAAACTACAAACCTATCCCCCACAATGGGTTGACGACGCGGTGGTTAGGGCACACTACAGAATTAATAATCAAATCGAGGTTAAATATGAATAACAAATTTTATACTGAACTTTTTGATGCAGCGCCGATTATCGGCATTATGCGAAATTTACCACCGGAACACCTGGAAGTCATCGCCGAAAATTATCTTCAATCCGGCTTAACTTGTCTGGAGATCACAATGAACTCGGCAGCTGCAGCTGAAAACATCACTAAGCTTACCAAAGCATATGCAGGGCGGTTAAATATTGGTGCCGGTACGGTTTGCACTATGCATGATTTGGATAAAGCGCTAAATGCCAACGCCCAATTTATTGTTACCCCCATCATAAACAAGGAGGTCATCAGCGCCTGCGTATCAGCAAATGTGCCCATTTTTCCCGGTGCATATACACCATCTGAGATATATGAGGCCTGGCACTGGGGGGCAGCTATGGTAAAGGTATTCCCGGCAAGCACATTAGGTCCGCGTTATATAAAAGAAGTTTTAGCGCCTTTGGATTATCTTAAACTCTTGCCGACAGGTGGGATCGGGCTTAACAATTTGAGCGACTATTTATCAGCAGGCGCTAAAGGTGTTGGTATCGGCAGTCAGCTCTTTCCAAAGCAGATTATCCTTAACCAGGACTGGGCAGCGCTAAAGCAAACATTTACACTTTTTAAAGAAAAAGTTACCCGTTGGGTAAAATGACTAATCGCACTAAATAAATAAACATGAGCACTAATTTGTTAGGATACAATAACAGTTATTTGGCTTATATTTAATTAACCAGTAACAGGCGGTTGCAGTCCAATGCCAGCGCTTTAACTAACCAATAAAATCAAATGAAACAACTACGTGCATTACTGGCATTTGCCACATTTTTATTACTATGTTCGATGCTTCCGGGCACGGAACCTAATGAGATTTTGCTTTGGCCAAAAGGGGCGCCTGGCTCAGAAGGTAAAACCGGCGATGAAAGCTTAAGGGT
>JAQBOK010000083.1 GCA_028288085.1 Mucilaginibacter sp. | reverse complement strand
CGATACGTTTCGGTGCCAATTATTTTTCCAAGCCCTAAGGCTTTAAAACCGGTAGCTGTCATTTCTCCATCGCTCAGGGTTTGCTCATTAACCAGCAATATGATCGGTTTTGCCGCGGGTGCGAAATTGGGTTGCGGGCTTTTTTTGCCATCGCGGTACTGCCATTGCAGGTATGGACGCTGCGATAAAAACTGTAATACAGCATCATGTACGTTTCCACCGGTGTTATAACGCAGGTCAAGTATCAGGGCGTCCTTTTTGTAGGCATCATCAACCATATCCTCCAGGAAACTTTCCAATGCTTCGGTGCCCATATTTTTCATATAAGAATAGGCTATCCGGTTATTGCTTTTCTCAGTAACTACTTTACGGTTATTATCTATCCAGTCGTCATACAGGTTCCTTACAAAATCACCACTCTGTTCTGGGTGAAGCTTTATGGTAATATCTTTGCCCTTGCGATCAAAGGTCAGCTCCATTTCCTTTTCCAGTGAGGGTTTGGTAAAGTAAAAATTGCGGTCCTGCTTTTCATCAACTACAACCCCATTTACCGTTTTTAACCTATCACCAGCTTCTATATCGATTCCGGACCGGTAGGTACTGCTGCTTTTTATTAAGGATGTTACTTTATATGGATCGTTATTATCAAACACTATCCCGGTTTCCATCGTGCGGTAGCGCAGAGTTTTGGTTTCCTCGCTCCCGTGGGAGGAAAAACCCTGGTGCGATGAATTCAATTCGCCCAGCAGGTCGTTTAACAGCAATCTCAAGTCGGCACGATTATTCAGGTAAGGCAGGTAAACACTATAGCGTTCGTGCATTTTCTTCCAGTCTGTACCATGGAAACTGCCGTCATAATAGTTTTCCTCCAGCCCTGCCCAGGCTTCGTCAAACATCTGTTTAAATTCGCTGTCAAGGTTGCGGTCAAATTTGTAACCGATATCCACCTTGTCAATTTTGTTGTTATCAATGTTGAGGGTGTAAATATTGCCCGATGCCAGCACATAGTATTTATCGCCACCGGGAATAATATCGTAGCCAAAAGTATCGCCGCCGTTCACTTTTTCTGTTTTATTATCTTCAAATGGCTGTAGGGTAGTGCGGAATATAGACCGTTTGCCTTCTGCCTGATCGGAGATATAGTAAACCATTGTCTTGTCGCCTTTTTGAATAATATAAGGTGAATTTTGAGTTCCAAAGTCAGGACTTATACGCTCCAGACGTTTCATCAGGTCTTCCGTATTGATAACGATTTCAGCAGGAGCTTTAGGCGTTGGCTGCTCAGACAATGGTTTTTTAGCAGCAGCCTTTTTATCCTTATTAGCTGTGCTATCCTTTTTTTCTTCCTTAAACAAATCTTTGAATTTGTCCAGCTTGAATGCGTCATCAAATTTTTGAAGCGGCATCCGGTAAATGTGCGCATCGTGTGAACCGTACGGATATTCGGGCTGTGTGCGGGATGAGGTAAAGTAAATATACTTCCCATCCGGCGACCAGAAAGGGTCAGATTCAGAAACTCCGCTGTTGGTAAGGTTTAAAGTTTGGCCGCTGTTAATGTTGTAAACAAATATATCCTGCTCAAAATTGCGGTGCGCATTATACACCACATATTCACCATTTGGAGAAATATTGGGCTGTGAAGTTTCAAACCCCCATATTTCATCTTTGGCGATGGTTTTATTGGTAAAAGATTTCAAATCTATCAGCCTCACCTCTTCACGCCCGCTCAGATAAACGGCTTTTGTGTGTGCTTTATTCACACTGATCTGTCGGTTATTTTGTTTGTCATCCGTTATTTGCCTTTCGGCCCCCGTACCGTCGGCAGCAATGGTATACCAGTTGTAATAACCCCCCAATGTTTGACTGAATATTAGCGAACGGTTATCAGGCAGCCATTTTACATCGGTTACACGCTCGGCATTTCCACGTTGTATCTCCCGTATAAATTTACCTTCAACATCGCTTACAAAAAGCTCTCCCCTTGATACAAAAGCCATCTTCTTGCCATCAGGCGATACGTCCATAGCTTCAATTTTACCACGAACGTCAAACTCCTGCTGTTTGGGTAATAAGTAGTTTCGTGAAATGTTGAAGTTTAACTTTTGTGTTTGTTTGGATGCTACATCATAAACATACAGTTGGTAGTCCTTTTCAAAGACCACCTTCTCGCCATTGGCGCTTACAAAGGGCCGTTTTATTGAAGTGGTAAACTGCGTTAATGCTGTTTTTTTACCATCTATAAAGGTATACAGGTTGTATTCGTTATTACTTTCGTCAGATACAAAATAGATATTCCCCTTCTGATCAAGCGTGGCCCAAAAATCCTTGCCTATCCAGTCGGTATATTGTTTATAGGCCTTTGTTTTCGGGTTGTATGATTGTATATCGGGATTATAGGCGCCCTTATAGCGTTTGCGCTGCGGAAAAAGATAGCTCTCCCAGGTATCGCTAAAAAACAGCTCGCCGGTTTGGGGGTGCTCACACACTCCATGGATGGTATTAAAATAATTTCCGAAAACGCGTGATGGTGTGCCGCCATTAAGGGCTACTTTATATTCGCTGAAACTATTATAACGGTTTGATGTAAAATAGATGGATTTTGAATCCCAGCTCCAGGAATCTACCTGGTCGTTGGCATCATGGTAGGTAAGTTGTTTTATCTCGCCTCCGGTAAGCGGCATCACGTATACATCATTATTACCAAATTGGTTTGACGAAAAGGCAAGCCATTTCCCATCAGGCGAAACGCGTGGATTTGTTTCTTCTCCCTGCATGGCTGTAAGCCTCATCGCAACCGGGTTGCTGATATCGGCTTTCCACAAATCGCCTTCATAACTGAAGATCACTGTTTTTCCATCAGGAGTGAGTGTAGGATAGGAGGTGAAATAAACATCCTGGCCTTGTGCTTTTGCAGCATTTTGAATGATCAAAGCTGAAAATAATAGCAGGTACAGTTTTTTCATATTACTTGAAATTTATTTGGATTGAATAAATGTATTTTTGAGACATGTTAAAAGTAGTGCATTTAAATACCTACGATGGTAATGGGGGTGCAGGCAGGGCCTGTATTAGGCTCAACCGTGCATTACTAAGCCAAAATATTGATTCTAAAGTTATCGTGCACTATAAATTTGGAAAAAATCCTCAGATAGGTGATTTTAATCCAAATTTTATGCAAAAGGCATATACTGCTGCCTTAATTATATTGGAGCGGCTATGGGCCAAAAGATATCTGAAGGCGCTAAAAACTCCTTTTTCATTCGCCTGGTTCGGGCGGTCGGTTATTCATCACCCGGATGTTAAAAATGCAGATATTATCCATTTACATTGGATCAATCACGGGTTTTTAAATCCATTGCATATAGCCGAAATTGCTAAATTGAACAAACCCGTAGTGTGGACTTTTCATGACAGTAATGCCTTTACCGGTGGTTGCCATGTGCGTTACACCTGCAATCATTTTGAGCACGAATGTGGTAACTGCCCCCTGCTAAAAAATTCGGCGCCCAATGATTACTCCAACCGTATCTGGAAGCAGAAACATGAAGCCTACAAGCAATTGGATTTTACCATAGTGGCACCAAGTAAATGGATGCAAGCCTCGGTATTACAAAGCAGCCTGATGAAACGTAAAGCGATCAATCAAATTCCTAATACATTAGAAACAACCATTTTTAGACCTGCTGATAAGAAGTTGGCAAAAGAGCAAGCAGGTTTCCCTGCCGATAAATTTATTTTTTTAAGCGGGTTTATGCCATCACGAAAAGATCTGCATAAAGGAACAAGCTATTTGCTCGAAAGTTTGAAGCTGTTAAAAAACAGGCTGGGTTTGCAGGCCGAAGACGTTGAACTGGTAGTATTTGGAAATAGAAATACAGATGATGTTCCGGATTTTCCTTTTAAAACCAGCTTTTTAGGAACGATAAATGATGACGAACAACTGGCCCGCTGTTATGCAGCCGCTGATGCCTTTTTAATTCCCTCACTTGAAGATAATTTGCCATACACGGTAATGGAAAGCCTCTCTTGCGGCACCCCGGTTATTGCTTTTACAACAGGTGGCATACCGGATATGGTGAAGCATGAATATAACGGTTATCTTGCAACCTACCGCTCAGCTGAAAACTTTACTGATGGCATGGAATGGGTTATCAATTATCCTGACAAGGTTAAATTACAGCAGCAGGCAAGGCAAAGCGTAATGGATGGGTTTTCGGAAGATATTATATCAAAGA
>JAQBOK010000225.1 GCA_028288085.1 Mucilaginibacter sp. | reverse complement strand
CCGGCCATTGGGCAAAAATAGCTATTTATTGAGCTTAAGTACTATAAAACATCATCAGCGAACCCATGATATCTAAAGTGTGTTGCAATTATAATAAGGATTAGAGAAATTGATTTGCAGGGTGCATGCCCACCTTGATTTATTGGGCGCTATGTGGACTGCTTTATTATCAATTGATTTACTGATAATTAATTTATTTTTGTAAATTGGTGCTTTGTTTGACTTGAAAGATATGTAATTTAATTATAGATAAATATTATTGTTAATGTAAAAAATCTACAGCCATTTCAAGCGCGGATGCACTGTGTTAAAATTGGTTATAAAAAGATTGTCGGATTAAAGATACGCGACTTAATGCAATTATCTCTATTTCCAAACCCCCATGACTGTTTATTTCCAAAATTATGGATGCCATATGCCAACGTAACGTGCATTCAACTCTGATTTTATAAAGAATAAAAATTATGCAAACTGAGGAAATATTCGAACAATCATTACTATTTAATAAGTTGATGCTCGAATCAATGGGCGATGGATTATTTTGCATTGATAAAAGTCTCTGCTGCACTTTTATCAATACTTCAGCTTTACAAATTCTGGGCTATGCTTGTGAAGATTGCATAGGAATAAATATTCATAATCTTATACGGGGCAACCTGGAAAACGCTAAGATATACCCTGATGACCAATGCTCAATTTGTAGAACATTAAACGATATAACAGGCAGCATTGTTGAGGAGGAAGTGTTTTGGAAGTCGGATGGAAATCCCATAACCGTTCGTTATAGGTCAAATCCCATTATAAGTAATTGCGAAATTATTGGAGTTGTTGTTGTATTCAATGCTATTTCAAAACAAAAAAGAAAACAAGACGATATTATTGTAAAAACTATACAAGAGTCTTTAATTAATGCGACAGATGATCTGATTTGGGCTATTGATAAAGACTACAGACTTATTACCTATAATCGATCTTATTCTAAAAAGATTCTTAATTTAACAGGTAAGCATGCAAGGAAGGGCGACCCTTTAACACTTGAGCATTTTGAGGATGAAGTTTTAAAACGATGGGAAAGTTATTACCGTAAAGCATTTAATGGAGAAGCTTTCATGGTAAATGAGTATACATATAATCCTGTGGAAAGAAAAATAGAATATGGACTGATCTCTTTGGCCCCAATGTATGATGCTAATAACGAGTTATTTGGTGTTGCGTGTTTATCAAAAGACGTTACTAAAGAAACTTCCAACCATATCTCTTTAATTGAATCGTATAATGAACTGGAAAATATTTTTAATCAATCGATGGATATTATTTGCGTCATTGATCAACAAGGGAAATTTAGAAAAATAAGTAAAGCATGCGAAAAGATATGGGGTTATAAAATTGATGATTTAGTAGATAAATCATATTTTGATTTGGTTCACGCTGACGACCTCAATCAAGCCAAAAAAATGCTGGAAGACCTTATAGAAGGTGCAGATACGAATAACTTTGAGAACCATATTGTCTGCAAAAATGGCTGTCTTGTTCCAATAATATGGTCGGCACGGTGGGATGAAAAAGTAAAGTTGATATTTTGCGTTGCACGGGATGTTACTGATAAAAAATTAGCAGAAGAAAAACTTATTGAAAGTGAGGCTTTTTTAGAGGAGGCGCAACGTTTTGCAAAAATGGGTAGTTGGAGCTTTGATTTTAAAACAGATAAAATAACATGGTCCAGGGAGTTATATAACATTTTTGATGTGGATATAAAAATACCTGCTAAAACACATGGTTCATTTATCAATTTAATTGATGAGCAGGATAGGCAAATCGTTGAGCGTGCCAGTAAGCGCACACAGGAAACAGGTGAGCCGTTTAATATACAATATCAGATAACTACACTTGGCGGCGAAAAGCGTGCAATTGAAGAATTTGGTTATGGAGAGAAGGATTCAAATGGTCAGGTAGTCAGGTTATTTGGTACTGCGCAGGATATTACAGAACGGAAAAGAGCGGAAGATAAAATTAGGGAAATAGCATGGATACAGTCGCATATAGTAAGGGCGCCCGTCACCAGAATTGTTGGATTAATTTCATTGATCAGAGACAAACTGATAGATGAAAGCGAAGTAGAAAAAATTCTTGAATATATAATTTTGTCTACTAATGAACTGGATGATATTATTAGAGACATTTCAGATAAGACAAGAATCGCTGATTGATAATTAAGCTGATTGATAATTAATGAGCGAAGGTTTAGTATTTATTCTTACTATTCACGCCTCAAACTTTTTACCGGATTAATCAATGCAGCTTTAACAGATTGAAAGCTTACTATGAACAATGCAATAGTAATGATAATAAGGCCGGTTACATAGAAATACCACCACTCCAAATTTATTCTGAAAGCAAAGCTATCAAGCCAGTTTTTGTCGATCAAATAGCTTATTGGCAAAGCGATACAAATAGCTATCAACACCATTTTAGCGAATTCTCCGGATAACAGGCGGACTATGCCAAACACGCTTGAGCCCAATACTTTCCTGATCCCGATCTCTTTAATCCTCATTTTCTGCCGTGAACGCAGCTAAACCAAAAAGATCCAGGCAGGATATAAGAATAGATAAGCCCGCAAAATACTGTGAGAAAATTGAAACCTGTCTTTCAGAAGCGTATAAACCTACATATTATTTAAATATTAATATATTTTACTAAAAGGCAACCCTTTCATTAATTAATTCGTGTAGTGTATGTAGGCTTTGTGTTAATTTCTTAATAGTCAAAGGAAAGGAGAAGTATGTATGATGAAATAAATCAGGAAACAACCAATAAGCATTACCAAATTATTAACCTAAAAAAATATTTTATGAAAAATATAATTAAAAAAGTTTTGCTTGCAGGACTTATAGTAACTACATGCTTTTTCGCATGTAGAAAAGTTTACCATACACCAAGTATTGTATTTGATGTAACTCAGGTTAACCTGGTTGCTGATACAGCTGGTCTTGGAGCGGCCATAATCGATACTAATCTTTCTAATGCCTGGGGTCTATCCGCCAGTCCCACGGGGATCATATGGATTTCTGCCAATCATAAAGGAGTGAGCACAATTTATGACAATACGGGGAAGACAATCAGGCCGCCGGTTACTATTCCCGCTGCTGTAGCCGGCCAAACCGGAGCGCCCAGTGGGGCTATTTTTAACAGCACTACAGATTTCGGCGGTAGTAAATTCATATTTGCCAGTGAAGATGGCATAGTTACTGCGTGGAGTTCCGGAAATTCTGCGGTAAAGGTTGCCGATCGGTCCTCGTCAAATGCTGTATACAAGGGCCTTGTAATGGCTGCGGATGGCGGAGCCAATTTTCTTTATTTAACCGATTTTAAAGGGGGAAAGATCGATGTTCTGGATAAGAATTTTACTTATGTTTCAGGAAAAGCATTTTCCGATCCTGGAATTCCTGCCGGTTTTGCTCCTTTTAATATCCAAAATATACAGGGCATGTTGTATGTTACCTATGCTAAGCAACAGGGCCCCGACAATATGGATGATCAAAAAGGCCCTGGCAATGGATTTGTCGACATTTTTAGTCCAAGCGGCACTTTCGTAAAACGCTTTGCTTCACAAGGCGCTCTTAATTCGCCATGGGGTATTAGTGTTGCGCCAAAAGGGTTTGCCGGAGAAGTACAAACGGTTCTCGTCGGTAATTTTGGCGATGGCCGGATCAATGTTTTTGACATGGCTGGGAATTATAAAGGCCAATTGCAGGAAAACGGGCAACCTGTAACTATTGATGGATTATGGGCCATTGATTTTCTCAAAGGAAATCCATCTACCGCAATATTTAGTGATCCAATGTATTTTACGGCAGGGCCATCAGGTGAATCGCATGGTCTTTTTGGATACCTGAAAAAACAATAGTTAAATTTCATTAAACTAAATATCCGCCCCCCTGTTGGCATCAAATCAACCGGGGCGGATAATTAAGACTAATCAGTAATAGTGTTTGAAAATTCAACCCATACACCCTTTATAGGGTTTATTTTCAGCATTGCCGGTATTCCGTCATAAGGTACAAGGTAATGAACCAAGACAATTAGAACCATTGTCAACGCTGACTTCGCATATCACAGATCGTACAATCCCCATGCGGCTATACCAAATAAACTCAATTCTAACAACAGCCTGATGATACCTGGTATTTCAACCGGTGCTGGCTTAGGATCGTTGGGAATACGAAATAAGCCACACAAAACGGCCTCTATTAAAGGCAAACCTGGCACAGCAATATAATGCACCCACGTTTCGGTTAAATGCCAACCGCAGTAGCCAAATGTAACTAGTATAGCAATTTCAATTGAGAACCGTACAGTGAGATTGATCGGTTTGTATTCATGAATGAATATTCGCAGGACTTAAGGGATTTTAACGCCTATATACCAATTTGAATTATTTAGGTAGGTGTTAACTTAAGGCTAAATTAAATATCATTCTATAAAACAACCAATTATTCGGGTAAATTTGCAACGATTTAAATTATCCGCTTAGTTATTATATGCGTTTTATTGTCCTGAGTTTCCTGTTTTTTATTTTACTGGCAGGTAAAAGCTATGCGCAAGATTTATCAGGCTTAAAAGACAGCGATACTTCTATAATGAGAAGTGCCAAAAATGGGCACCTGCCCTTGCTTGATTCTGTAGCTCAGGCTATCCAGGTAAGAGATGAGTTTGTTTCAGACTCCATTGCTACTATGTATATCAGGCAGGCCGACCCTGCGCGCCATAATCAATTGGTTGATAGTCTGTTTAAAAAGTATCTCTATAAAGGCTATGGCTTTTTGGATATTCCGTCAACATCAAAAAGCCTGTTAAGGGAAGGGCGCGGTCGCCAAACCCGGGACCAGTGGGTGGTGGTTATCATTATCGGGTTACTACTGTATACTGCTGTTTTAAACCGGATAATGAGTAAGGATTTTGAAAGCGTATGGCAATCGTTTTATAGCAAACGTATGCTTACACAGGTGAGCAAAGAGGATGGCCTGATCAGTTCATGGACCTTTGTTGCTTTATTTCTCCTTTTCGGCTTAACATTTGGATTATTTTTATACCAACTTGCCGCTTATTATCATGTTTTCTACAGCATCAGCGGGTTCCAGCTTTTTATTTGGCTCTCATTTATCATCATTGCTTTATTTGCAGTTAAGTTTTTAATATTAAAGTTCATTGGCTTTGTTTTCAATATAAATAAACTGGTAAGCGAATACCTTTCCGTGTTGTACCTCACTTATTTTAACATTGCATTTGTCTTTCTGCCGGTGGCAGTATGCTTTAGTTTGCTTACCAATCAATTGATCCCTTATATTCTAGCAATTGCGCTTATTTTGATCATTATTATATTTATCTGGCAGTACTTGCGGAGCAGTGTAAATATCATTTCGAACATTCTATTTCATAAGTTTTATTTATTTGTGTATCTTTGTGCCCTTGAAATTTGCCCCATTTTGATATTAATAAAGGCGCTGAACATATAGGAGTTAGGTTATTATACATATACATTTTGGAAGAAAGAAAAAAAAAGGTTAAAAGTATACTGGTTACCTTACCAAAACCTGAGAATGATAAAAACCCCTATGCCGAACTGGCGAAGAAGCATAACCTGAAGATTGATTTTAGGTCGTTTATTCATGTAGAAGGCGTGCCGGCTAAAGACTTCCGAAAGGAAAAGATCAATCTCCCGGACTTTTCGGCTGTTATTTTTACAAGTCGCAACTCTGCCGATCATTTTTTTAGAATTTGTGAAGAAATGCGTTTTGAAGTGCCTGTAGAGATGAAATATTTCTGCTTGTCTGAAACCATAGCTCTTTATCTTCAGAAATATATTCAGTATCGGAAAAGAAAAATATTTTTTGGCAAACAAACTGCTGCCGACCTGGCAGAGGTATTGAAAAAGCACTCAAATGAGAAATTTCTTTATCCTTGCTCAGATGTTGCTGCCGAGGAAACACAGAAATTTTTGCTGGATAACGGATATAATTTTACAGCCGCTGTATTGTTCCGTACAGTTTGCAGTGACTTATCAGACCTTGCCGAAGTTTTTTATGATGTAATAGCCTTTTTTAGCCCTTCGAGCATACAATCTCTTTATAGAAACTTCCCTGATTTTAAACAAAATAACACCCGCATTGCCGCTTTTGGTGCCACAACGCACAAGGCAGTGATTGATGCAGGCTTGATTTTGGATATACCCGCACCAACTCCCGGTGCTCCGTCAATGACCATGGCTATTGAACAATATGTAAAGATGGTAAATAAATAATTCCTTGTAATTTTATAAAACCTTCCTGCAACTTTTTGAACAGGCAGGCCGTATAATGACACATATTTACATACTCGCCACGGGTAATTAATTAAAGTTTAAGTAGATGCGTTTTATTGCGACAATAAACTATTAATTTATACTTTTGTTACCAGAAGGGTGATTGTTTACATATAAAAAAACATTTTTATGTTTTGATTAATCTAATTTGATATATTAGGGGGTCACATTGCGTTGTATTGATATAGCAGAATATTGATTTTAAAATGAAGCAGATATACTTTTTAATAATAGTTTTGGCTGGAAGTGTCACGTTAAGTGGCTGTGGTCATGGCGGCGACAGAGGCGAATTAACAGGTGTACCTCAGAGGTCATTCAGGGCCGAGGTTCCTTATGGAATGGTGTACATTCCGAGCGGCTCATTCATGATGGGGCAAACCGATCAGGATGTTACATTTGCACAAATAGCCCAAACAAAACAAGTTACTGTACCCGCATTTTTTATGGATGAAACCGAGGTTTCAAACACTAAATATAGGCAGTTCATTAATTGGGTGCGCGATTCTATAGCAATCACCAACTACTTGAGCGACGACAAATACTTTATTAAACCTACTAAAGGCGCTGCCAATACAAATGGCAAAAAATACATCAACTGGACCTACGTAAAACATTACCCTATTACATTTGACGCCAACAGAAAGGGAAACGCTGCTCATGCAGCTAAGCTCTCTGGAATGTATTACCAGGGCGATGATAGGGTTTTTGATCGCAATGAGTTAGATGTACGTTTATTAAAATACAATTATTCTGTAATGGTTTTGCGTAATGCTGCCACCTACAAGGATGATAAAACTAAAAAACGTTCTGACTTTATTCTGCGCGATACTGTTCCGGTATATCCTGATACTTTAGTTTGGCTAAGTGATTTTTCTTACTCCGCTAATGAACCTATGGTAGAAGGTTATTTTTCGCACCCTGCTTATCGTAACTACCCTGTAGTTGGGGTAACCTGGCGCCAGGCAAGGGCTTTTAACGTATGGCGTACACGTTATAATGATAACTATAAACAATCTCATGCGCTGGCACATCGCCTTCCTTATGAATTGCCAACTGAAGCTGAGTTTGAATATGCAGCACGCGGTGGCCGTATAGGAACCGATTATCCATGGGGCGGTCCTTATATCAAAAATGCCAAAGGATGCTTACTGGCCAACTTTAAACCCGGCCGTGGTAATTACAGTGACGATGGCGGAGCCTATACTGTAAACGTTCGCTCTTATTTCCCTAATGATTACGGCTTATATAATATGGCTGGTAATGTGGCCGAGTGGACATCTTCATCGTTTGATGAATCAGCGTCTACCTTCGTTCATGACCTGGCTCCGACTTTCAATTACGAAGCTAAGCCTGGTGATGCACCAGTATTGAAACGTAAAGTTGTAAGAGGCGGATCATGGAAAGATATTGGTTACTTTCTTCAGAATGCCACACGTACTTATGAATATCAGGATACCGCGAAATCATACATAGGTTTCCGTTGCGTTACTCACTACCTGGGCCGCGACATTAAAGACAAACACTAATTTTACTTTTAAATCACCAAATTAACACTCAAATTTTTTTTTAATTATTATGACAGGGACGAAAAAACCATATGGGATTACTAATATAGTATCCTGGGGAGCATCTGTAGTTATTATAGGACTATTATTTAAAATACAGCATTGGCCTTACGGCGGTACCTTTATATCCGCAGGTCTTATAACTGAAGCTGCTTTGTTTTTCCTTTTGGGTTTTATGAGAGAAAGAGAGGAAGAACACATTGATTGGACACGTATTTACCCCGAATTGAGTGAAAATTTCAAAGGCGAATTGCCTAAATCATCACAACTTGGCGGCGGCGGTGGTGGCGTATCAAGTACAGCTGCATTAGATAAAATGCTGGAAGAAGCTAAGATAGGCCCTGAATTGATTACCAGTCTGGGTGAAGGTTTAAGAACTTTTGGTGATACAGTGAACAACATATCAAAAGTATCTGATGCAGGCCTTGCTACGGGCGAATTTACTTCAAAAATTAAAACGGCCAGTGCAAGCTATGATAAGTTAAGTACCGCTTTCGAACAGGCATCAGCTAATTTGTCTGAAATGGCTAATTCAAATGTGGATTCAAAAGCTTACCATGATCAGGTAAACAACCTTGCCAAAAACTTATCGGCTTTAAATGCAGTGTATGAACTTGAATTGCAAGATTCAAGCGCACATTTAAAATCAATGAACAAATTCTACCATAATATGGCATCAACCATGCAGAACTTTACCGAGTCGTTAGATGATTCTCAACAGTTTAAGAGCGAGGTTGCGCGTTTGGCTAAAAATTTAAGTTCACTCAATTCGATATATGGCAACATGTTATCGGCTATGAGCCAGCCACGTGCTTAATTAATTAAATATACACTTACAAAACAAGATAGACATATAACAAATGGCCGGAGGTAAGGAAACCCCAAGACAGCGAATGATAGGTATTCTGTACCTCGTACTTTTAGGCTTAATAGCCCTCGAAGTACCAGAGAATTTGCTGGATTCTTTTAAAAATATAGCGGATAGTTTGACTGCCTCAAAAGCAAATGTTCAAACCGGTATCACCAATTCTTTTACCGCATTTGAAGCAACTAAGTTAAAACAAGAGCCTGAAAGAGCTAAAAAACCTTATGAGGATGCGCTAAGAGCTAAGAAATTAGTAGATGATTTAGATACGTACATTGAATCATTAAAGCATACATTGATTTCAGAAACTGGTGGTGTAAACCCAGCTACTAATGACTACGAAGGCCGCGAGAATTTAGATGCCACTACCGACTTGATGACATCAAGAAGGAAAAACGCTTATGATCTGCATAAAAAGATAGATGACACAAGGAACAATCTTTTAGGCCTTTTAAATCCTAAAGACAGGGTCGGTATAAACCTGGCTTTGCAGGCAACCCCTCCAAAACCACGCGCAGGCTTTCCAAATAAAGACTGGGAAAACGCAAACTTTGGTGAAGGAATACCTGTTGGAGCATCTATGACATCTTTTATAAAAATACAAGCGGATGCTAAAAACTCCGAAAACGAGATCGTTAAGAAATTATTAGGAAAAGTTGACCAGGCACAAGTAAACCTGGACCAATTTAACGCTGTTGCTGTTGCCCCTACAAGTTATGTATTGGTTGGCCAGCCTTATACAGCCGAAGTGTTCCTGACTGCATCTGATTCCCATTCATCACCCGAAATTATAGTAGATGGCTCTAAACTACCTACTGAAAGCGGAAAAGGTAAATATACCGGAAATACCGGCGGCGAAGGTATGCATACATGGGTAGGTACTATAAAAGTAAAACAAACAGATGGCTCATTTAAGACGTACACAACGCCACCTCAAACTTACCAGGTAGCACGCCCATCGGCAGTAGTTTCTCCTGATAAAATGAATGTATTGTTTATTGGTGTACCCAACCCGGTTTCAATTTCGGCGCCAGGAGTTCCAAAGGAAAAACTACATATCAACGTATCAAACGGTTCATTTTCCGGAAAAGACGGCAAATATATGGTGACAGTTACCTCTCCCGGTGATGCTAACATTACAGTGTCAGGCGAGCTTTCAGGTAAAACACAGGTTTTAGGTTCAACTTTATTCAGAATTAAACGTATACCTGATCCTAAACCCCAATTTGCCGGCAAAAGTAGCGGAGCCACAAGCTCGGCTAACTTAAAGGCACAAGACAGGCTTTTTGCTAAACTGGAGAACTTTTACTTTGATATTAAGTTTGATGTGACCAGGTTTACCATGTATATTTTTAAACCGAGACAAGATGCTATCATATTGAATAGTACCAGCGCCGAATTAACACCTGCTATGAAATCAGCATTAAGCACGATAAGCCCGGGAACAAAAGTTGTATTTAGCAATATATTGGCAACAGGTCCTGGTGGTCAAAGGGGATTGGATGATATTATATTAAGTGCAAATTAGAGTATTATGAAAAAGAGAATTTTAGTTATTGTACTTTGTTTGGCTTGCGTAGCTTCATTTGCTCAGAAAAGCAAAAAGAAGACCGGAACAAAAAAGGCTCCTGCAAAACAGCAGAGCAGCAATACTACAAATCAGCCTGTAGCAAGCGATACTACCCGGAAGCAGGCAGCTACCACACCGGCAAAGCCGTTTGACAGGCCATTGGATGGATATTATAAGAAAACAAATATCCTGAACGCAAAAGTAACCCCGTATCCAAGCCTTAGGGAAGGTGACGTGGCATACCAGAAACGTGTTTGGCGTGAAATTGATGTGCGCGAAAAAATGAATCAGTACCTGGCATCGCCCAAGCTTCGTTTGATAGATATATTGATGAATGCTGTATTAGCTGGTGAATTGACCGCATATGATGCTACGCCTGATCCTAAAAATGACGTTAATGGCGACGGTTTTTCAAAACCATTGAAACCTGGTGATGCCAGGAACAAAATGGCGGATAGTGTGATGGTTGATAAATTCGATAAAAACGGGGACAAAATTGGTTCATCATTAAAAGGTGGCGAATTTAACCCGGATAGTGTTGTGAAATTCCGCATCAAAGAAGACTGGATATTCGACAGGCAACGCTCCGTTTTTGAACCCCGTATTGTTGGGATCGCACCTATGGTAAAAATAAAAGTAGGTGGTGTTGATGGGGACTACCAGCCGGCCTTCTGGATTTATTTTCCTGATGCACGCCCAATATTAGCAACCAAAGAAGCTGTTAACAGGAATAGTGATAATACCGGCTTAAGCTTTGATGACGTGTTTATGAAAAGAATATTTACAAGTTATATAGTAAAAGTATCTAACGACAGGGATGAACGTATAAAAGACTACGCCCAGGGTATAGATAAACTTTACGAATCAGAGAAGGTGAAAAAACAATTGATGGATTGGGAACTTAATTTGTGGTCGTACTAATCAATAAATAAACCTGGAATTATTATACAAGGGTCTTAAGTCAATATTGGCTTAAGACTTTTTTAGTTTTAAGGTATGTTATTTTGAACTTAAAACCCAAGCTTACGATAACACTTCTTTTCCAAAATAAGCTGTAATAGCTTTCGCTTGCTTCGCATTTACTACTTCCTGTAATTCCTCGCCGGTTGCCTCACGTACCTTTTTTACAGATTTGAAATACTTTAACAGCTTTTCGGCTGATGTTTTCCCTATACCATCTATCAGTTCCAATTCAGTTGCAAGGGTGCCTTTATCACGTTTTTTGCGGTGGAATGTGATTCCAAACCGGTGTGCTTCATCCCTTAGCTGCTGAATGATCTTTAAAGTTTCTGATTTTTTATCAAGATATAATGGATATTGGTCACCAGGATAATATAATTCTTCCAAACGTTTGGCAATACCTATTACAGTAACACGCTTATCAATTCCCAATAGCTTAAGGCTTTTTATGGCAGACGACAATTGACCTTTTCCACCGTCAATGATAATTAGTTGAGGTAGTTCGGTACCCTCATCCAGCATACGCCTGTAGCGCCTGTGCACGGCCTCTTCCATCGTAGCAAAATCATTGGGCCCTTCAACAGTTTTTACATTAAAATGCCTGTAATCTTTTTTGGAGGGTTTGCCATCCTTAAAAACCACTATAGCCGATACAGGGTATTGCCCCTGTAAATTGGAGTTATCAAAACACTCTATATGGCGGGGCAACTGGTTCATCCGCAAATCCTTCATCATAGTAGTAAGCAGCCGCTCTGTGCGTATCTCGGGGTTTAACTTTTCGTATTGATCTATTCTTTCTTTTTTGAAAAACTGCACATTTTTGTGCGACAGATCAAGCAGTTTCTTTTTTTCTCCCAGCTTAGGTACTGTGAATTTAATTTTGGGGTCGCTAACACCCAGCTCAAACGGCACAATAACCTCTTTTGAATGACTATCATGCCTGGTTCTGAACTCGGAAATTGCGATTGTAAGCAGTTCCTCATCGCTTTCGTCCAGGCGCTTTTTTAGTTCAATGGTTTGGGTTTGGATGATGGTACCGTTCATCACTTTAAGGAAATTAACAAATGCATACCGCTCATCCGAGGCGATATTGAAAACATCCACATCTGTTATTGACGAATTAACCACGGTTGATTTGCTCTGATAATTTTCGAGGAGGTCGAATTTCCTTTTCAGCCGGTGGGCTGATTCAAAATTAAGGTTAGCCACGGCATTGTCCATATCAGCCTTAAGGTTGCGTAGTACCGAGCCTATTTTACCACTCAGGATATCCTTTATTTCTTCAATATTGTGATCGTAGTCGTTTTCTGTCTGGTAATTCTGACAAGGGCCTTTGCAATTACCCAATTGATACTCCAGGCACACTTTAAATTTGCCTGCATCAATATTTTGGCGGTTAAGGGCAAGGTTGCAGGTACGCAAGGGATAGGTTTCTTTTATCAGACCCAAAATGGCATGCATCATGCTTACGGATGCATAAGGGCCCAGGTACTTTGAGCCATCCCTTACTATCCTTCGTGTCCAGTAAATACGTGGGAAATTCTCATTTTTTATAATGATCCAGGGATAAGTTTTATCATCCTTCAGCATTACGTTGTACCGTGGCTGGTGCTTTTTTATCAGGCTGTTTTCCAGTAGCCAGGCATCAACTTCGGTATCAACAATGGTAAAAGTGATGTTGCGTATCTTAGAAACCAAAATCCTTGTTTTGGCATTTACATTTATATCTTTATTAAAATAGGAGTTTACCCGGTTACGCAGATCCTTCGCTTTGCCAATATAAATCAGCTCATTCTCTGTATCCCAAAACTGGTATACGCCCGGTTTGTGAGGAATATTTTTTAGGGCAGCTTTGTGATCAAATTTCTCCATAAATATTTAGTGCATTGGTTTGTTAGTTCAATTGTTCATTGGTCGTTAGCAGAGATCAGATCATCTGCAACATTTACAATTACACAACGGAGCTTTTTCAACCTTCAAACATTGCAACTTTCTAACAAAATCAGAACCCCAGCTTTTTATCAACTTCATTGGTTCCCTGTTCCTGCTGGTCATAGGCGTCGCAATCTAAATTAATAGTTAAAGGAGCTTTGGGAGCATCAAAATCTACATTCTTTTTAATACCCAGGCTTTGATCGGCGTATACCCTTTTCATATACAAAGCAAAAATAGGTAAGGCAGTATTGGCACCCTCACCAAGGAAGGTTGAACGGAAATGGATATCGCGATCTTCGCAGCCTGTCCACACCCCTGTAACCAATTGCGGTGTAACCCCTATGAACCATCCATCCGAGTTGTCCTGTGTAGTGCCGGTTTTACCGGCCACAGGGTTATGGATGCCATATTTATAGGTCAATCTTGATCCTGTTCCGTTTTCAATTACACCTTTCAGCATATAAGTCATTACATAAGCAGTTTGCTCGTTCATGGCCGGGGCAATTTTGGGTTTGTGGCTATATAATACATTACCTTTTCTGTCTTCTATTCTCAATAAAAAAGTAGGCTCCGTCCATACTCCATGGTTGGCAAATACGGAGTAGGCCCCTGTCATATCAAAAACCGATGCATTAAAAGTGCCAAGGCAAATAGCGGGATAAGGTCCAACATCCGGGCTGGTAACGCCCATTTTTTTGATAAGGTTCATTACCGGTACAGGCCCTACTTGTTTCATTACATAGGCTGTAACATAGTTTTGTGAAAATGCCAGCGCTGTGCGAAGGCTAATCATACCTGGTTTTAAATCATAAGATGATTGTTTAGGGATCCAGTCGTCCTGGCCGGGAATACTAATGGTAACAGGCACGTTATCCACCTTCATGCAAGGCGAATAACCATTGTCAATTGCTACCGAATAAGTGAAAGGTTTGGCCGTAGAACCTACCTGTCTGCTGCCTGTTTTTACCTGGTCGTATTTAAAATGGTCAAAACTAATGCCACCAACCCAGGCTTTAATATAGCCCGTTGAAGGGTCCATACTCATCATGGAGTTGCGTAACAGGAATTTGGAGTAAATGATGGAATCTATCGGTTTCATGGTTACGGTAGTATCTCCCTTCCATGTAAATAACTGCATTTGAACTGGCGTATTGAATTCTTTTTTTATCTCTTCTGCTGATTTGCCATTTATAGTATCGGCCTTATACCTGTCAGACCGGTGCATACCCTGATCAAGCAGCAACCTGAAATTCTTGATGCTTTTGTAAGGATTATAACCTTTCCAGTGCGCCTTAAATTGCGCCTGCAAATTGCGCATGTATTCGGCCTGCGCCTGTTCAGCATATTGTTGCATGGTGGCATTAACGGTAGTATAGATCTTCAGGCCGTCCCTGTCAAGGTCGTAGGGCGTACCGTCAGCCCTGACTATTGACTCAGCTTCAAATATCTTTTGCACTTCTTTTTTAAGCACAGATCTAAAATACGGAGCCGGCCCTTCATTGTGATTGATAGGATTAAAGTGCAGGCCTAAGGGCTTACTTTTAAATTCTTCTAATTGACCGCTGCTTAAATAACCTTGCTTTTGCATTAACGTGAGCACAACGTTATTGCGACGGTTTAAGGCATTTTGGGGGTGGTTGATAGGAGAATAGATACCTGGTCCGTTAATCATGGCCACCAAAAGCGCAGCCTGGTCTGGGGTAAGTTTATCTGGGGTTGTACTAAAATAAGTTCTTGCTGCTGATTTGATACCGAATGTATTATAGGCTCCAAAATCAACAGTATTTAAATACATGGTGATGATCTCTTCCTTGGTATAATGCCTTTCCAATTGCACCGCTGTTATCCACTCCCTCAGTTTTTGAGAGATGCGCACCAGTTTATTATGTGAACGTTCTGAAAAAAGATTAAGCGCCAGTTGCTGTGTGATCGTACTTCCGCCCTGCTTTTTAAAAATGTTAAGGAAAATGATACTGAAAAGCCTTTGAAAATCGATACCTGAATGTTGGTAAAAGCGGGCATCCTCCGTAGCTACCAATGCATTGATAACATTAGGGGATATTTCCTTAAAAGTTACATTTGACCGGTTTTGAATATAATAGGTGCCTAAAATTTGTTTATCTGACGATATGACCTCTGATGCCTGATCGCTTTTTGGGTTTTCAAGGTCACGAAATAAGGGCAACGATCCGAAGGCGCCTAAATAGGTGGCTACTATTAACAATGCTAAAAGCACAAAGCAAGCGATAAAAAATCGCCATATATACCAGTTATATCTTCTTATATCCTGTGTGGTTAGTTTAACAATCATTTTATTTGATCAAGTGGTGGGCTATTATAGATAGTTGTAAATGCAAATATACCAACTTTGCAAATTCAAACTTACAACCTTTAATCTTTACACTGTTCTATAAAGCTACAAACCCGTCTTTTTGTTCGCATCGGGAGCTGCGTTTTGTTGCTGGCTGTAGGCACTGCAGTCCAGGGTGACGGTTAAGGGGCTCTTCGGCAGGTCAAAATCCACATTTTTATTTATCCCTAATGAAGAATCTTCATAAACTTTTTTCATGTACAGGGCAAATATTGGCAGGGCCGTGTTGGCGCCTTCACCTAAAGCCAATGTCCTGAAATGAATATCACGGTCTTCGCAGCCGGTCCATACACCGGTAACTAATTGTGGGGTAATGCCAATGAACCAGCCATCGGAGTTTTTTTGTGTAGTGCCGGTTTTGCCACCAATAGGGTTTGTTAACCCATATTTTCCACGTAAGCGGTAACCTGTACCTTCTGTAATTACATCTTTTAGCATAGTGGTCATTACATAAGCGGTTTGCTCATTCATGGCCTGTTCCTTTTTTGGTTTGTTCTCATACAGAAGTGTGCCGCTTTTATCCTCAATGCGTAATAAATAGGTGGGTTCTGTCCATATGCCGTGATTGGCAAATACAGAGTAGGCTCCTGTCATATCGTAAACAGACGCATCAAATACCCCGAGACAAATAGTTGGATAATCCGGCACATCACTGGTGATGCCCATTTTTTTGATAAGTTGTTCCACAGGAGTTGGAGTAACCAATTTCATCAGATGCGCGGTGATCCAATTTTGCGAATGGGCCAATGCCTGGAATAGTGTTAGTTTACCCGGTTTGGTATCAGGCGAACCCGGGCACCAGGGTGCTCCATAGCCCTTTATCGTATCCGGAACATTATCTACCTCAAGGCAAGGCGAATAACCATTTTCAATAGCCACAGCGTAAGTAAAGGGTTTAGCTGTTGAACCAACCTGCCTTGTTCCCATTTTTACCTGATCATATTTAAAATGTTCAAAATTAGTGCCTCCAACCCAAGCCTTTATATATCCGGTTACCGGGTCCATACTCATAATCGCGTTCCTGAGGGTCATTTTACAATACACAATTGAATCAATGGGTTTCATTGTGGTATCGATATCACCTTTCCAGGTGAACAAATCCATAGGGGTGGGCGTGTTAAAATCCTGTTTGATCTCCTCATCTGACTTCCCCTGCTGTTTTAATTCTTTATAACGATCAGACCGCCGCATGCCCTGATCCAACAATAGTTTAAAATTGGCAATATTTTTCCAGCGGCTTACTCCACGCCAATGCTCATTAAATTGCGCCTGCAGGCCACGCATGTACTCAGCCTGGGCATCTTCAGCGTATTCCTGCATGTTGGAGTTGATGGTGGTATATATTTTTAACCCGTCACGGTCAAGATCATAGGGGGTGCCATCAGCCTTTGTAATTGATTTATCGGCAAATATTTTTTGTATATCGCGCTTAAGCACCGCTCTGAAATAGGTAGCCAGCCCTTCATTATGATCCGATGGCTTCAGGTCCAGTCCTAAAGGCTTTTTCTTCAGTTCGTTGGCCTGGTCACTACTTAAAAAACCTTCTTTCGTCATGCGCCCCAGCACAAAATTGCGGCGGGTAAGTGCCCTTTCAGGATTGCGGATAGGGGAGTATAGCGTTGTTCCCTTCACCATTTGTATTAAAAGAGCAGCCTGGTCAGGAGTTAATTTATCTGCAGTTGTATTAAAATAGGTACGCGCTGCCGAACTTATACCAAAAGTATTATAGGCCCCAAAGTCAACCTTGTTTAAATACATGGTGATGATCTCTTCTTTTGTATAATGCCTTTCCAGTTTAACTGCAATAACCCATTCCTTCATCTTTTGGAGGATACGGGCAAAAACATTGCTGGCATGGTCTGAATAGAGATTCTTTGCTAACTGCTGGGTAATGGTACTGCCACCCTGTTTGTCTCCCACAAGATTGTAAGCCAATATGGTGAACGATCGTCCAAAATCAATACCGGAATGCTCATAAAAATGATTGTCTTCGGTGGATATTAATGCGTGAATAACATTTGGAGATATCTGGTTATAATTTACCCGCGAACGGTTTTGAACGAAATACTTACCCAATACTATTTTGTCCTCAGATATTACCTCGGATGCGAGATTGCTTTTGGGGTTTTCCAGGTCTCTGAAAGATGGCAGCTGACCAAATACTCCGAACGCGGTAAGCAGGATCATCAATACAACGAAAGAGAAGCAACCGATAAAGAACCGCCATATATACCAGTTGTATCTTTTTATATCCCCAGGGGTAAGTTTAACGAACATATATTTTAATTACACCGATTTTTGTGATGATTGTGCCGATTTTATTTGTCTGAATGGGGGTAAAAAACCTTCTAAATCTTACAACCTCTAATAGTTATTCTGATAAAAATCCATATAGTTGTCCAACCTGATTTTGCTGTTCACTTTATCCAGATTTTCCTGCGTTATAATAAAAAAGCTGTACTTCTCCTTCGGCACCTTCATAATATCGGGCATCAGCGGGATAATGGCATGGGCATAGTCCTTCACTGCGCCAATACTATAAAAGCGGCCTACATAAATAAGCTGGTTATCGTCACCAACGCTTGTCAATTGGTGCGTTATAGATCCATTAGGAAAATTAACCCTGTTAAATTGCCCTATACCAAATCGTGAGGATGCCAGGTTTGTGGTACCACTGCTGATATTGATAACAAAAAAATAGTTTGTACTGTCACGCATCGAGTATATGGATGGCACCGGTTTTTTGGGTGGGACAGTTACAGGTTGAATAGTCTTGTTAGCAACGCTATCTGTTGGGCTTACTATGGGTTGATTAACTGACGGTTTACTTGCCGGCTGGTTTGCAACAGGCTGTTTTATGGCAGATTTTGGCTCAATTCTTTTTTGTGCTACCTGTAAACTATAGTTTATAACAGGCTGGTCAACTACAGTAGCTGGTACAAATGGTATTCCGTTTGGCCCATTGTCTGTTAAAACCACGGGTCTGGCAGCCATTTCGGTTTGGTTAGCATCTATGTAAGCTAAATGCAGTTTAACCAATGGAATAATCAGCCGGTCTGTTGGGTACTTACTTAATATTTGGTTAAGATCATTTTTAAAAGGTGTCAGCTTTTCCTGGTGGCCTTCGGATATTGCTCTCAAGTAAGCCAACTGTGCCGACCATTTATTATTAGGATACTGTTTCAGCATATCATCAATGCCGCTTATTGTTTTTTTGTAATCCCTTTTTGAATAGTCATCATAAACCTGGTTATATAATGCGGTTATCCCCGCGTCGGCATCATTTAGCCTTTTACTATATTCGGGGTCGTTAATTATTTTGGCAAAAGGGGTATCCGCATAATTTTTCAATAACAGATCTTTATACTTATCTGATTTTGGCGGATCAATGTCACTGTATAACCGGTATAAATTATAATAAAGCGCCGGTTTATCAGGCGTATCCGGAAAACGGTTTAAAAGCAGTTCGTAAATTGCTATAGCTTCCTTTTTATCGCCTAAAATATCCCTGTAGAAATTTGCAATGTCAAAGTATGCATTATAGATCCGGGTATTTGATTGAGCAAGCAGTTCGGGCGTTAGCGGCAAGTTTTTGATCAACTGCTGCCTATAGCTGCCCGCCGTAGTGGCGTTTTTACTTTTATTCACCTGGTCTGGTGTGGCATCAGGGTCAATATTTTGCGATGTATTGGTAGTAATATCACTATTTGCCCTGTTGCTCCTGCGCCAGTTATCTTCCAGTTTACGGTTGCCCCATCGTCGCTTAAAATCATTGTAACCCTGGCTAACGGCATTGGAATTGTAAAAATAAAAACTGCTTGTGCCAGAGTTACCGGCGCCCGGGCCACCGGTGTTAAATGAATTGCTGCCCGCATTATTAGCCAGTGATGCCGCCTGTTCTTGTAATATTTGCCTGTTCACCATGGCATCAATGTGCGTGGCCCTGGTTTTTTCGTCCAATTGTGCCAGCATCTGTAAAGTATCTTCCCTGGCTATTGTTCCAAACCTGTCTGCCAACAGAGCCAGGTTACTGCTTTTCTTTTGAATTATCTGGTAACCCGGATAATTGGGCGAAAGGTTGAGCAGCGTGCTGTCATAGTATTTTTTGGCGCCTACATAATCCGCCTTGTTTTTAAAATAAATATCCGCAAGGCGTAAATATGATAACCCTTTCTGATTTTGATTCTTCTTGCTATTACGTACAGACAAGCGGTAGTTTTTTACTGCATTATCAATATCCTTGTTTGACGCGTAAATTTCCGCAATCTGGTAATAGATCTGATCGATAAAATCCTTATTGTTCTCATTTTTTATTAAACTTTTGAGCCTGTCAATTCGGCTTGTCTTCACACCATTTTCATTGTCTGCTATCCTGATGCGGTTCAGGTCGGCATTAAATGCCATTTCAAACGATGCATTACTTTTAACTATGCTGGTATAGTTTTTAATAGCCTCGGCATTTTCATTGTTTAACTCCTGTATCTGTGCCAAAATAAACGTCCAGCGCAGCCGTTGCGGTTTTTCACGACAATAATGGATGGCCTTTTTGCCCATTTCTTCGGCATCTTTGTAATCTTGCACATTAATATCATACTGAAGTTTGGTGGCATACACATCCGCGGTGATGCCTTTTTTAGTGTTGATGCCCTGGATGGCTGTATCCAATACTAATTTAGCCGCGGGCAATTGGTTCAGGTAGATCATGCACCGCGCTTTCCAAACCAATGCTTCCTGTACCAAATTCTGTTGTTTAGGGAACGACCTGATCACGTAGCTGAAAAACTCAACTGCATCGAAATAGTTGCCTTCCAGGTAATTTGCCTTACCCAAAACCAGGTAGGCATCGCCCAGGTAATGGCTTTGTTCTTTAATATTGATGATCTTATTACCTTTTACTTTAGCTTCCTCCAAATCTTTATCCGCCGAACTTTTAGCAATGGTATCCTGGTATACGCTTAATATTTCATTATAAGAGTCAACAAATGACAAGGCGTAGCTTTGTTGTTTCTGCCGGAGTATCTCATTGGCATTGAACAGGATATTATAGTGGGCTGTAAGATTTTGCAGGCCGCGGTTTAGGGCGCTTTCTTTTTCGAGCGAGCAACCGGCGAGCAATAGCACCAAAATCAGGAAAGTTATTCGTTTTAATACGGAAGTTTCGGAAATACACCTCAAAATAAAACCATAGTTTAGAAAAGCCTTGCTAATTTACTAAATAGTATGAAATAGGATTAATAAATTTGCAGATGGCTAAAAATGAACAGGATGAAAATGATAGCAGGCCGCTAAATGCGTATGCAAAGTACAGCGGCCTCGGTTTTCAGATGATAGCGATCATCGGCATATTCAGTTACGCAGGATATAAAATAGATACGGCGGCTAATCACCCGGTAAAATGGGTAACAGCCATTCTTTCTCTTGCGGGAGTTTTTATCTCCTTATACATAGTTATCGTATCTTTGAAAAAATAATCATACTGGTTTTATAAATGAAAATTCTTCCATCCATTTTGGCATACCTCCTTTTTGTCCTTTTCCTTGCTATAGCACCGGTTGCAATGCAGTATAATGGTTATGAGGATTGGCTTACCCCGCATTTTTGGCTTATATTCTTTTTCATGTCTGGTCTTACCTTTTTGGTGGTTAGCTCCATATTGCTTGTTCAACATAAAAACCAGGAATACTATGTACAGGCGTTCCTGGCAGGTACTACGGTTAAAATATTAGCCTGTATATTTTTCATAATTATTTTTTCCATGAAAAATAAGATAAATAAGTACGTTTTTCTGGCCGATTTTTTTTACATATATTTCTTAAATATGGGCTTTGAACTTTATATTCTGTTGCGTAACTTGCGGCACAAAAATTTAAGGTAGAAAACTTCATTTAGATGATTAACAGCTCGATTTTGAACTTAAAACTTTTTAGATTTTCTTTAATTTGTGCGTTTTTTTTAATCGCAGGCGCATTTCCAAAATCAGCTTTTAGCCAGGAAGGTACTTCAGCAAGCAAAGAAAAAAAGTTCGTTCCAAAGGATGTAATACTTGAACATATTGGTGATTCTCACTCGTGGCCTGTATTAGGAAAAACAACTTTACCGCTTCCGGTAATACTTTATACCGATAAAGGGCTTGAACTGTTTTCTTCGGATAAGATCAAAGAGGAAGAAGTAAATGGCGAACCTAAAGGAAAAATATACCAGGGCGCGCATTATACTTACACCGCCGAAAAAGATAAAATAAAGGTTGTTGACGCCAATGGTAATATTGACGAAGCAGCGAGCAAAAAGGTATTTGATTTTTCAATTACCCGTAACGTGGTCAGCATGTTTATGGCCCTTGCAATTTTGCTTATTGTGTTTTTAAATATATCATCCAGCTACAAAAAGCGGGTGGGTAAAGCTCCTAAAGGTTTGCAATCATTTTTAGAACCGTTGATCGTGTTTGTTCGCGATGATATTGCAATTCCTAATATGGGTTCTAAGTATGCACGCTTTATGCCTTTGTTACTTACTATATTCTTTTTCATTTTGATCAACAACCTGCTGGGAATGATTCCTTTTTTCCCCGGAGGCTACAATCTGACCGGTAATATAGCAGTAACCGCTACCCTGTCAGTTATCATACTGTTTGTTGTTAATTTAAATGGCAATAAATATTATTGGAAACACATCTTTTTACCCGACGTTCCATTTTGGATACTTCCAATTATGTGGATCGTTGAGATCGTGGGTATCTTCTCTAAGCCTATTGCTTTAATGATACGTTTGTTTGCAAACATTACCGCAGGGCATATTGTGATATTAAGCTTAATATCACTGATATTTATTTTTAAAACGCTTTGGGTGTCGCCTGTATCAATTGGTTTTGTGGTATTTATGGACGTAATTGAAGTGCTGGTAGCATTTCTTCAGGCTTATATTTTTACATTGCTCTCCTCCCTGTTTATCGGGATGGCTATTGAGGAGCATCACTAATTTTTGAATTAATTATCTATATTAATATACACGTTTAAATTATCAAACAATGACTGGAATGATTGGAGTTTTAGCACAAGCGACTCAAACTATGCATGGAAACATAGCAGCGCTTGGTGCAGGTTTAGCAGCTATCGGTGCTGGTATTGGTATTGGCCAGATAGGTGGTAAAGCCGTTGAAGCTATCGCCCGCCAGCCAGAAGCTATCTCTAAAATTCAAACAAACATGATCATCGCTGCAGCTCTTGTAGAAGGTGTGGCTTTGTTTGCGGTGGTAGTAGCTATGATTGGCTAAGAAAAAAAAGTAACCCGGAGCGATTGGCTCCGGGCTCTTTTAAATTTGGTTAGTTTATTATTAAAAAATATTCTGAATTATGGAATTAGTTACCCCCAACTTAGGGTTAGTTTTCTGGACAACGATCTGTTTCGCTATATTATTATTTTTATTAGGTAAATATGCCTGGAAACCAATCCTTGCAGCAATAAGCGAACGTGAAAAATCAATAGAGAGTGCGCTTTCAATGGCTGAAGCTGCTAAAGAAGAAATGGCACGTTTAACCAGTGAAAACGATGAGTTGCTTAAACAGGCACGTATAGAGCGCGACCTGATACTGCGCGAAGCCAAACAGGTAAAGGACCAGATCATCAGCGAAGCTAAAGAAGCTGCTAATATAGAAGGGACCCGAATGATTGAACGTGCGCGTATTGAAATTGATAACCAAAAAGCTATTGCTATGGCTGATGTGAAAAACCAGGTAGCAACCTTATCAATAGAGATAGCTGAAAAAATATTGCGCAAGCAGTTTGAAGATCAGCACAAACAAGACCAATTAGTAGCCGACCTTTTAAAGGAAGTGAAATTAAAATAAGTTGTATGTTATAAGTTGTAAGTTGGATGAGTTGAACTCTGATACTTACAACCCGGAACTTACAACCTACAATTAAGAAATATGTCTGAATTAACAGTTGCAACCAGGTATGCCAAATCGATAATTGATCTTGCAGAGGAAAACAAAAACCTCGAAGAGATCAAGAAAGATATGGTGCTTTTTTCGCAAACATTGAGAGCCAATCACGAACTCCAGGCTGTTTTAGCTAACCCGATTATCGGCCATGCTAAAAAGGTAAGGATACTGGAGGCTATTTTTGGGGGCAAGATCAACAAGGTTACCGATTCTTTTTTTAAGATCATGGTGAATAAAAGCCGTGCTGAGGTATTATACGCTACAGCCAAGGAATTTATTAATCAATATAACATCATTAAGCATATTGTAAGGGCTTATGTAACATCAGCTACGCCTTTGTCTGAAGAGAACAAAAAGAAGGTGATAGCGGAATTACAGAGTGCAATAGGCGGAAGCATTGAACTGCATACTAAAGTGGATGCTGATCTGATAGGCGGTTTTGTGCTTACAGTAGGAGACAGGCAGGTAGATACCAGCATATCAAGCAGTTTAAACAGGTTAAAACAAGATTTCGCCCACGGGGTAAATCAATAATTTAAAACAAAACTCTAAATAAATAAAAAATGGTAGAGGTTAGACCAGACGAAGTATCAGCAATTTTGCGTCAGCAATTATCGGGCTTCAAGTCAGAATCTGAATTAGAAGAAGTAGGTACTGTACTTCAGGTGGGTGATGGTATTGCCCGCGTTTACGGATTAACAAAAGTACAATCAGGAGAACTGGTTGAATTTGAAAAAGGTTTACAGGGTATTGTACTTAACCTGGAAGAGGATAACGTGGGTGTGGTATTGCTGGGCCAGTCAGACGGTGTTAAAGAAGGTGATACTATTAAACGTACCAAAAGGATCGCTTCCATTAATGTGGGTGAAGGTATGCTTGGCCGTGTTGTTAACACATTAGGTGCACCTATTGATGGTAAAGGGCCTATTGTTGGTAAAACATACGAGATGCCTTTGGAGCGTAAAGCGCCGGGTGTAATCTATCGTCAGCCGGTAACTGAGCCTTTGCAAACAGGTATCAAGGCTATTGACGCAATGATCCCTATCGGCCGCGGACAACGTGAGCTGGTGATTGGCGACCGTCAAACCGGCAAAACTGCCGTTTGTATCGATACTATTATCAATCAAAAAGAATTTTATGCAGCCGGCGAGCCGGTAATATGTATCTATGTGGCCTGCGGTCAGAAAGCGTCTACAGTAGCAAACATTGTGCGCACACTGGAAGAAAACAACGCGATGGCTTATACCATTGTAGTAACTGCCAGCGCTGCTGACCCTGCTCCAATGCAGTTTTTTGCCCCATTTGCTGGTGCAGCAATTGGCGAATATTTCCGCGATACAGGGCGTCCTGCTCTGATCGTTTATGATGATTTGTCAAAACAGGCTGTTGCTTACCGTGAGGTATCATTATTACTGCGTCGTCCACCGGGCCGCGAGGCTTATCCTGGTGACGTATTTTACCTGCATAGCCGTTTATTAGAGCGTGCTGCTAAAATAAGTCAGAATGACGAAATAGCCCAGGCAATGAATGATCTTCCTGAATCTATCAGGGGTATCGTTAAAGGTGGTGGTTCATTAACCGCGTTGCCAATTATTGAAACTCAGGCTGGTGACGTATCTGCTTATATCCCAACCAACGTAATTTCTATTACGGATGGTCAGATATTTTTAGAATCGAATTTATTTAACGCGGGTGTTCGTCCGGCCATTAACGTAGGTATCTCGGTATCTCGTGTGGGGGGTAACGCTCAGATCAAATCAATGAAGAAAGTTGCCGGTACGCTGAAACTTGATCAGGCTCAATTCCGTGAACTGGAAGCTTTTTCAAAATTCGGATCAGACCTTGATGCGGCTACTAAGAACGTAATTGATAAGGGTGCCCGTAACGTTGAGATATTAAAACAAGGACAATATTCGCCTGTAACGGTTGAAAAACAGGTAGCTATTGTGTATGCCGGAACTAAAAATCTGATGCGTAACGTACCCGTTAACAAGATCAGGGAATTTGAAAGCGAATACACAACCCAGTTAGAAATGCGTCATCCTGAAATACTTGCTGCTTTAAAAGCTGGTAAACTGGACGATCAGATAACGGGCGTACTGGAAACAGTAGCCAAAGAACTGGCGGGGAAATATTAATGTTGTATGTTGTGGGTTGTAGGTTGTAAGAAATACTTTCAACATGCAACTTTCAATTTGTAACCAAAACAAATGGCTAATTTAAAAGAAGTAAGAAACAGGATCACGTCAGTAAGCTCAACGCAGCAGATCACCAAGGCTATGAAAATGGTTTCGGCTGCTAAGTTGAAACGTGCTACTAACGCTATTGTACAGTTACGCCCTTATGCTAATAAGCTGAAGGAAATGCTGGCAAATCTTTCTGCAAGTCTTGAAGACGGCTCATCGCCGTTTTTGCTGGAACGCGAACCGGTACGTGTGCTGATCGTAGTAGTTTCATCAAATCGTGGTTTGGCGGGCGCTTTCAATACCAATGTGATTAAGACAGCTAATAACTTAATTGCAGATAAATATAGCAACCAGTTAAAAGCAGGTAATGTTACGATAGTAGGTATAGGTAAAAAGGGACAGGAGTATTACCAGAAACGTAAATATAACGTGATAGGTAATAACAACGAACTGTATCTGGATCTTAACTTTATTAATGTATCTAAAGTAACTGAAAGCATAATGCAGGGCTTTTTAAAAGGTGAGTATGACCGTGTTGAACTGGTTTACAATCAATTTAAAAATGCTGCTGTACAATTTTTAACTGTTGAACAATTATTGCCCGTTCCTAAAACAGAGAAAAAGCCGGAAGCTAATGCACACCAGGTAGATTACATTCTGGAGCCTTCACAAGAAGCTATAGTTGAGCAGTTGATCCCAAAAAACATCAAAATACAATTATACAAAGCTGTTTTAGATTCGCATGCTTCTGAGCATGGCGCACGTATGACAGCTATGGATAAAGCTACTGAAAATGCAGGAGAGCTAATAAAGGCCCTTAAATTATCATATAACCAGGCACGCCAGGCTGCTATTACAACTGAACTTACCGAAATAGTGAGTGGTGCTGCAGCATTGTCAAACTGATAAGTTGTTATCTTAAATATTCAAAAGGCTTCTCTTAATACGGGGAAGCCTTTTTTGTTGCGTTGATTGTTATTTCAAGAATTGAATAACAAATAGGGCTTTGTAACATCTTTATCATCAAGTTATTGTAAGGGTTACTATTTATGAGCATGGAGTATCAATTGAAAATCCAATTAAAAACTCACGATCATGAAAACAAAAATGTTACTTGTAATGCTGGCTGCAATTGCGTTGATGGCGGCGTGTAAAGGTAAATCAGGTAAAGGAGAATACGAAGTTATTAATAATGGCAGCACAGCTGATAGTGTGAAAGTTATGGATAGTAATTCCAATGCCCCCAAGCTGGTAAAAACGGCGGAAATGAATTTTAAGGTAAAGGATGTGCAACAGGTAAGTGAGCGCATTGCAACTTTAACCAAACAGAATGGTGGTATGATAATGCATCATCAGATGCAATCTGCAGTGGGACTTGGCAGGGATGTGCATATCAGCAATGATTCTATCATGCGAATTTCAGCATTTAATACTACCGCTGATATGACCATCAAAATCCCATCTGAGAAGCTGGAAGATTTCATGAGCCAGGTAAGCAAAATAAGTATCTATGTTAACGTGCGAAGGATGGATATTGAAGATAAGTCGTTAGATTATCTTTCAGCGCAACTTAAATTAAGTAATCGAAAAGAATTAGTGAGTCAGCAAAAGAAGGGGAGAGTCACCATAAAAAGCTCTTCGGATGTGCTGTTATTGAGAGATGATTTGGTTGATGAGCAGATAGGTAACCGGAAAATTGATGAGGCAGTTAAGTACAGCCTCATTAGCTTGAATTTTTATCAAAGTAATACAATTAGTAAGGAGGTTATTGCTAATGATGACCCTTCAGTATATGGTATACCTTTGTTTCAAAGGTTGGGGCTGGCTTTTGCAAATGGTTGGAATGTTTTTATCGATGTACTAATAGGCTTAGTTAATTTATGGGTATTTATATTGGCCGGATTATCTATTTGGATGGCTTATAGGTTTTATAAGAAAAGGATACGCTTAACCAATACAGCTACAGTTTAAAATATTAAAAGTATTCATCAGTTTTTCGGTAAACATTTCTATTTTTGTCAAAATTAATAATTCTAAGAAAATATGAGCTCAATAGAAAATGCAAATGCTGACCGCCACTACATTTTAATAACAATAGCTATTATTATAGGCATAGTAGGTGTGTATCTTCGCTTTGCCGGTGATGCCGCTTATTATTCGTGGAGTGCCAATGTGATATTGGTTGTTGCCGTTGCTATGGCTTTAAAAGGAGTGTTTGCAATTTTGAAATAAAGCAATTTTAATTTAAGATATAAGAGAAAAGCGCCTTGAATATTCAGGGCGCTTTTTGTTTGCACCATCTCCGGTCCTAATATTATTTCGGCCTGTATTTCGATTCATTGAGAATCTTTTGTGCATCCCCGTCGGCCATTAATTGCTGAAGGGTAATTTCAGGGTGCTTGTCCATGTATTGTTTCACAATTTGCCAGCCTGTCCATAATGCTAATTTTGGGGCGGCTTCATTCTTTTCACCTAAACCCGGCGTAAATGGTGCTTCGCCCAGGTATTTCTGAATTTTTTCATAGTCAGTTTCATATAGCAGGTTTTCTTCCAGGAAATAGCCCCATATCTGCGATTTAAAATCATCACACCATTTCATCTGTTTGGCGGTATATCCTATCTTAGTTGAATCAGCAACATCTGGCAATACCTGGTCCATCAAGTACAATATTTTGCCGTTGTATACCATTTTTGAGAGCAGTGATTTGTCTTGTTCACTTTCGGGAAACATATCTTCGCGTGCAATGCCTTCAACAACGCGGGGTACAATGTTATCTTTTGTAAATCTGCGTGATACGTAATGTGGTATTACTTCTGTTAACGCGGGATAAAATCTTGAATTTGCACCCAAAAACATATCCAACCCAATGGCGAAATACCTATTCCCAATAGATGTTTGAGCCTGAAATCCTGACGAATAAGCATATACTTTTGGTAAATTCTTTTTCGGATAATAATATTTAATGTGCTTAAACGCATCCGTCAATTCCTCGTTCTGTTTATCAAGATTAGAATAAACTGAATCAACATCATGCTTCAGGTCGGCATAGGGTTGCGAAGTAATGATATCGCGCAATGTTTTGTAGTAATTGGTGTCCCTGGTAATACCGGCCCTTATAATACGTTCCATGTAATCCTGGTAAAAAACGCCATACTTTTTTTGCATGTAAGCTACCTGAACATTCATTGGTTTGGTACGCATTGCATCCAGGTCATGATCAAACCTGTCTATTGTCACATTAATATCAATATTACTTACATCAACTTTTTTGGAACGGCCACAGGCCGTTAATAGTAAACTCGTCAAAAAAATTAGGTAAATTTGTTTTGCCTTGTGCGAATTGAAGATCATTTTTCGTTCTTTTAGCAAAATTAATTTTTTAAACCACATTCACACAAGCAAATTGATATCATCTGTAATATGAAGATCGCACTCGCACAATTGAACTATCATGTTGGTAATTTTGAATCGAACACAGCTAAAATTATCGACCATATAAACAAGGCAAAAGAACAGCATGCGGACCTTGTGGTATTTGCTGAGTTGTGTGTATGCGGCTACCCTGCTCGCGATTTTTTGGAGTTTAAAGAGTTTATTGGCCTTTGCGACGATGCTGCAAAAAAAATCGCGCTGGCCTGCCAGGATATTGCGTGTATTATTGGCCTTCCATCTTTTAACGATAACCCCGAAGGTAAGGAATTGAATAATTCAGCCTACTTTATAGAGAACGGGCAGATAAAGGCTATTGTAAACAAGGCCCTTCTTCCTAATTACGATATATTTGACGAATACCGTTATTTTGAACCTTCCACGCAATTTAGTTGCATTGATTTTAAAGGGCACCGCATAGCATTAACCATATGCGAGGATCTTTGGAATACTATTGAAAACCCATTGTATGTTACCCGCCCAATGGATATGCTGATCAAAGAGCAACCGGATGTAATGATCAATATCGCTGCATCGCCGTTCGCTTATAATCATGATGAAGAACGTATAGCTATATTGAGCGATAATGCCCGCCGCTACCAGTTGCCTTTATTTTATGTAAACCATGTTGGTGCACAAACAGAACTGATATTTGACGGGGGCTCATTAGTGTTTGATAACACAGGTGAATTGGTAGACGAACTTCCTTATTTTGAAGAAAATGTTGCTTATTATATATTGAAAGATAAGTCTGAAATAAAATTGCAACAGCCATCAACCCTAAGAGCAGAAAGACAAAGCAATATTGAACAAATATACCGGGGACTTATCCTGGGAATACGGGATTATTTTTATAAATCTGGTTTTAAGAGCGCCATACTGGGATTATCTGGTGGGATAGATTCGGCTGTGGTATGTGCGTTGGCTGCTGAGGCACTTGGCCCGCAGAATGTAATGGCTGTATTGTTGCCGTCGCGATTTTCGAGCGATCATTCAATTAAAGATGCGGAAGACCTGGTAAAAAACCTTGGTTGCAAGCAGGAGGTTATACCCATCAGGCACATTACCGAGGTTTTTGAAAATACACTTCGCCCTCAATTTAATAATCTGCCATTCAATATAGCCGAAGAAAACATACAATCACGCAGCAGGGCGGTAGTATTGATGGCTATGTGTAATAAGTTCGGCTATATTTTATTGAATACCTCCAACAAGAGCGAGGCCGCGGTAGGCTATGGTACCTTATATGGCGATATGTGCGGGGGTATCTCGGTTATTGGTGATGTTTACAAGACGCAGATTTTTGAGCTTGCACAATATCTTAACCGGGAACGCGAAATAATCCCTGTAAATACAATTACCAAACCGCCCTCTGCCGAATTACGGCCGGATCAGAAAGATACAGACTCGCTGCCGGAATATGATGTTCTTGATGCCATCCTGTTGGAATATATCGAGAACAGATGTTCATCAGGCGAAATTATTAAAATGGGATATGACGAGCAAACTGTCCGAAAGGTGCTCCGGCTGGTTAATCTTGCAGAGCATAAACGCTACCAAACCCCACCAATATTACGGGTATCTCCAAAGGCATTTGGCATGGGCAGGCGTATGCCGATTGTAGGTAAATACTTGTCTTAAAAAAATTATAAAAAAACGCTAAAATATTAATTTTACGATTAAACCCTTTGAACCTTAAATCGTCTAATAAAAACAATAAAGCGGAAATAGCCATGAAAACATCAATCAGCCTGGTACTCGGGTTCTTAATTATTTCGGGATTGTCGGCCTGTAGCAGTTATAACTATTATACTGCCGGGCTTAATAAAACCAATATGAGCCAGTACAGGTCCTTTGCCTGGATATCACCTGAAGGGCAAAGCAATAATAATAAACCAACAGCAAGTGCTGTTGCCGACCTGAAAATTAAAGATGCTACTGTAGCTTCGCTTACTACTAAAGGGTTAAAAATGAAGACAGATAATCCTGATCTGCTGGTTACCTATACTGCTAAAGTTGGTATTGGTGCTAAGGATGTTTATTTACCAACTTATTACGGTACCGGGTTTTATCCAGGTTTCGGATTGGGCTATGGTTGGGGGTATCGCCCATATTATTACGGTTATGGACAGCCATTTGTATACTACGGCGGTTCAACAGTTGTTGATCGGGATCATTACAAAGAAGGCACCATTATTATCGATTTGATTGATACACATACTAAGAAAGTTGTTTGGCGTGGTTATGGTGTTGGAGAAGTTCATCACAACCCTCAAAAAAATATAGATGATCTGCCTAAAGTGGTTAATGGTATTATCAGTCAGTTACAACTTTTGCCCGGTAGCAGATCATAAACTTCCTCATATATTTATTGTTTTAATTATCCCTTCTGCCAGGTGCAGCGGGGATTTTTTATTGATAAAAACTGAAGAAATTATACGGGTTGTTGGCCTGGAAATTGAGCCTATAGCTTTACAAATTTTGTTTTTCCGATGAGTGTTTGGTCTCTATTGTTAGTCACCTGTATAATATAGGTGCCACTCATCAAACCGCCAATATTGCCTTGCCACGAGGATTGTTGAGATGTGAATTCTTTTACAACTAACCCTACGCTATTACTGATACTGATTTTATAACTTGAGGCATTAAAACCGGGTGATACCACAAGATTAATTATACTGCTTGCAGGATTGGGATATACGTTAATATTATTAATAACAAGATTATTGCTAAGGTTTGAGTACGATACAGGTATAATTGGAGAGTAGGTGATGTTATCATTAATATCAACCTGTTTAAGCCGGTAAAGGTTTTGGCCATTAACAGGATTTTTATCTAAAAGGCTGTAAACACCCTGTGCGCTGGATTTTATGCTGCCCACTACTTCAAATGATTTGCCGTTATCGATGCTCTTTTCAATAGTAAAACCAGTGTAGTTTTGCTCATTCTCAGCTTTCCAGGTAAGTTGAACCTGTTTTACATTAGCTACTTTGGCCGCAGTGAAATCTAATAAATGGTAGGCGTATGCAGGGTTCTGACGTATAACAATACTAAAACGTTTTGAACCAAAGCTGTTGGTATCGTTTTTTAATATATTGAAGCTATACGTAGGATTATGCCTCATGTCCAGGGAATCCTTTTTATAAGCATCCATTAGCCAGATATCAAAAAGCTGCGGTACGCCAACAATGTTTTTCATATTAAAGGTATAATTACCGTCTCTGGTCACATTTGCCAATAGTCCGATCTTTTCACTCGTTTTAGGCAGAGGCTGCACGTTAATAGCAAGTGATATATGGTCACTTGACATGCTGGAAAGACTAACAAGGCCAAATCCCTGTTTGTATGGCGCGTCTACATTCGGGCTGTAGGCAGTGGAAGCGCCACTGTTAAAACGAACAAGAATATCATCGGTATTTACAGAATCCATAGCTAATTGCAAACGCAGGTATTGATTATTAGTATAATCAACAGGAAGCCCCATTAATAAGCCTGACCCTGTTACCTGTGCATTTATTTTTGCTGTTTCGTTAAAAATAAGTTGAGCTGCCGTACTCGTAGCTATAACAAAAAAACCTTGTCCGCTTGCTAAAATATTGCTTGCATTGTGAGTGCCAATACCACCATTGCCTTTTGTGTAGGCGCCGTAGTTTTTACTCAAAGGATCAAGAACATATATGGTAGTACCTAAGTTTACCCCGTAAATAGTAGAAGATGCTGTAGCAGATTGAAAGAGGTCCCAGTTAATAGAACTTGGATAGGGATTCCCCGTTAAATTAAATCCGCGTATAGTAGCATTACCGGCTGTGATTGTATACCCTAAATTGGAGGAGGCCGGCGTATACCAGTCCTTTAATGTAATTTGTCCCTGGTTTAGTAATCCCTTGTTGGTAAGGGTTACACTTTCAGCAACCGTGCCAGGTTGGTATTTATTAGCCAGGTTAGTTGTTCTGTCGCCTCTAAAAAAGAGCAGGAACCCGTTACCAACGGGCATATTATAATTTGTTGCGCCACCATCTACAAATAGATTATAGGTAGGCGAGTTATTGATTTTAGTAACCTCGCTAAAATTTCCAACCGTAAATGCGACATTGGAGAACGCCTGATTTTCCCGGTATAAATACAAACTGGGGTTGCCTGTTTTATCAAAACCACCTCCAGCGCTGCCGCTAAGAAGCACTGATGCTATTACATAATCAAAGTTATATATATTGTTTGATGCTACTGTAGCATTGTAAACAGTAGATGACAATAAGCGATATCCACGGTAGGCGCTGCTGCCTCCGGTTATAAATCTTTGCACATTTACTTCCCCTGTAATAGCAGATGTGCCAGACAGCGCCGCAACTGTTGCAGAACCTGTAGCATCTGATTTTAAAGTTAAATATGCTGCGGCGGCAGTGCCGGCAGCTAATTTAGCAGGACTAATCATAGTTAATATGCCGCTGCTTGATACTGCAAAATTGCCAACACCCGCGCCCATGGTGGCTGTTCCGCTACCATTGAATGTTACATTATTAAATGTAGTGCCTGTACTGCCATTGTCAACCATGCTTTGAGAAGCACCTGAGAAATAAACTGTACCGGTACCGGCAGTAAAGGTGCCGCTGTTTGAATAGGTGCCTTTAAAGATCACCTTTCCAGAACCGCATTGCAATGCCCCGCTATTATTTTGAAATGTTCCGGCAACGGTAACAGTGCCAGAGCTTGTAGTTACAGAGCCAAAATTTATTTGTAAGATATTGCCAACAGATAAACTACCAGAGCCTAAGGTTATAGCATTACTGTTATTTTGTAAAATATTGGTTATGGTTATATTTCCAGACCCCTGAGTAACATTGGTGGAATTAACCCAATTATTAGATACGGTAATTACAGGGTTGTTTGTACTCAAATCCACAGCGCCTGTTCCCCCCGTGGTCCAATCATTGCCAACCGTTAATGCTCCGCCTATTACCAATTTTTTACTTGCGCCCGCAAATGTTAAATAATCATAATTATAGCTATTAATTCCTATTCCACTTGTTCCGGTGGCGTAAACTGTTTGTATGCCCAAGGGCGCATCGTAAATTACTGTGCCTGTGCCCGCTCCATTGTTGGTAAAGTCTACAGTGAAGCCTGTAGTGATTGGGGCAGCGATAGGGTTGGTATTTAAAAGTTCAAGTGTTGTTGCCGCAGCATAAGAGTCCATCTGAAACAAACCATACCCGGGATATATTGGGTCTCCCACTCCTTCTAATAATGGGTTGCTGTAGGTAGTAGTATAAATTTGCCCATAAAGTGATAGCTTATTGGCATCTAATGAAAAATAGGGGTATTCAATGCCATCAGCTGTACTGTTGCCAACCGCATTAAGTGTAAGGTTGCCATTTATGGTTAATTGGTTTACCTGGCTACTCACATTTACTACAACACCTATACCAGGGTTTGGCTGAGTGTTATCACCAAGAAAAAAATTATTGCAAATTATGGTTCCCGTTCCGGCAAATGTGGTGTACTGAAAAAAGTTAGGATCGTTATTTTGAGTGATGTCTCCCGTAACCATTAACGTGCCATTTACAGTAAGGGTAAAATTGTCGCTCACTCCCAATATAAGGGATGCGCATGATCTGGAATCGGTTACTGTAGGGCTATTTGTATAGGTATTTACCGCTATTCTTACTATATCAGTTGCACCGGGCACAGTAGTGGCCGTAACTCCGCCTATCTGCCAGTTTAGTTTGTTATTCCAGTCGTAAACACTTCCGGTTAATGTGGTGCCCACCCAATCATAAGTTGCGGCGTACGTTTTCGTCGCGCAAATGATCAGTAAAAAGCCGATCAACATTAACTTATGTAATATAGCTTTCAAAATAAAGTATCGTCTCCGGTAGACTTTTACGTTTATCTTTCATTTTAGGTTCAAAAAAGTGGATAAATATTCAGCATTTTTAGAAATAACGGTTATGGCATTATGCTGATACAAAGGGCTTTATGATGACGTCTATCAGTTAGGGGTCGTTTTTTACAACGTTAGATAACGGGCCATAAATAATTGATAATAATAGAGATATGATGCAATACCTAATGCTGCAAAGTATTAAATAACTACAGTTTTACCAATTTAGCTTCACCAACTATACTTTGATTTTTATTATTTACTACTTGTATAAGATAGGTACCCGGCAGCAAATTGCTCACGTTGCCTTGCCACAAGGGTTGGGATGAAGAGACTTCTTTTGCTATGGTTCCCGAACTGTTCATAAACTTAATGCTGTAAGAAGCGCTTTCGGCCGGTAGTGCGGTAATAGCCAAATTGATTATACTGATTGCCGGGTTAGGATAAATACTGAGGTTACTAACGGCAATATTGTTGCTCAAATTAGAGTAAGATACGCTGACAATGTTGGAGTAGCTAATGGCGTTATTAATGTCCTCCTGTTTCAGGCGGTAAAGGTTTTGTCCGGAAATTGGATTTTTGTCAAGCAAACTGTATGTTCCCAATCCGGAAGCATCCACACTGCCCAGCACATCAAATGTTTTTCCGTTGTCAATACTTCGCTCAACAGTAAAATTGGTATAGTTTTGCTCATTTTCTGTTTTCCAAACCATTTGAACCTGGGTGGCATTTTGTACCTTATTGGCGGTAAAATCCAGCAAATGATAGGCATAAGCCGGGTTTTGGCGGATAACTAAGCTAAAACGGCTGGAACCAAAGCTGGTAGTATCGCTTTTATAAATATTAAAGCTGTAGGTTTCGTTATGCTTCATATCCAGCGAATCTTTTTTATAGGCATCCTTTAGCCAGATATCAAAAAGCTGGGGTATGCCAACAATGTTTTTCAGATTTAACATATATATACCATCAGTACTTACGTTAACTGATAGTACCACTGTTTCGCTTTTATTTGGGAGCGGGATGTAATTGATAGATAGGTCAACATTGTCACTTGACTTGCTTGAAAGGTTTACAGCACCATAACCCTGCTTGTAAGGGGCATCCACAGTTGGAGTATATAGCCGGTTTTTAACACTATTACTAAGATTGATCTGGATATCATCTGTGCTGATGGAATCTTTTGCTAATTGTAAATGCAGATATTGTTTATTGACAACCTGATCCGCTGGTTGCCCCATGTATATGCTGATGTTTGTTTGCTGAGTGGATATTTTGGCGGCTTCTGTAAAAGTAAGGGTGGGACTTGCAGCTGTAGCAAGCACAAAAAAGCCCTGGCCGCTGGGGATGATATTGGCTGATGTTGTGCCGTCTGTTGCCACGCCACCACTGCCTGCCGTATATAAGCGATAGGCTTTGCTTATCGGATTAAGTATATACATGGTTGACGAAACACCGGTCGACGTTATACCGGTGCCAAATTTATCCCAGTCTATAGAACTGGCATAAGGGTTGCCCACCAAATTAAATCCCCTTACTGCAAAAGGGGAAGCAAGTGTATAACTTAAGTTTGAAGTGCCAACGAACCAATCTTTTACCACTATTGTCCCCTGGTTTAATGTTCCGGTGGCGGTTAAAGTTGTACTAAGCGCTGTTGTATTGGTAAGATAAGGACTGGCGGTAGACCTTGATCCCCTGAAAAAACATAAATAACCGTTGCCTTCAGGAATGGTAGTGGTTGGATAGGTAGCATCATTCATAGAATAAGTTGGCGCCGAGTTAATATCACTTATTCCAATATAGTTGCTATTTAAAAATGTGGTATAGGCCGGTGTAAGATTTTCGCGGTATAAATATAGGGTAGGGTTGGTACCCTGGTCAAAACCACCGCCCGCACCGGTAGTGCCGGTTAAGAAGGTGGAATTTTTAAGGTAATTTATGCTGTAAACACCGCTGCCCGCATTAACGGGTGATGATAACAGGCGATAGCCGCGGGAAGTTGCAGCGCCCCCTGTAATATATCGCTGCACACTTATAGTACCGGTTACCCTTGAAGTTGCAGGGATAGCGGTGATAGATGATGAACCATTGATATCGGAAGCTAAGGTAAAAGTTCCCGAATTTGTTAGCTGAGAGTTGGCAGCAAGGGTAATAACCGTATTTGACTTGGCTGTTAGTGAACCAGTGGCGGCAATTGCTGAAATGCCTGTGATATTTACGGTACCCGGCCCATTTATATTTGCTGTTGAAGCAGCCTTTACAGCAACTCCGCTTAAAACTGTTAAGGTTACACCCGAAGCTATGGTTAAGGTGGGTGCGTTAAGCGGCCCGAATAAGATGGTTTTTACGGTGATATTGCCAGTTACCGTAGGTTGGTTTGCGGCACCCACGTATGCGGAAACACCAATTTCAGCTGTCTCGGTATTAGTAGGAGCATGGTTTGCGCTCCAATTTGCAGCGGTTGACCAGGTAGAAGAGCTTGACCCATCCCATCTATTAATTGTAGGATTGGTGCAGGATAAAGTAATTGTTGTAGAGGCTCCCCCGGTTGCATTGAACGCGAAAATAGTGTAGGTAGTTGAGCCAAATGTTCCGGTAGGTGTGCCGGTTATAATACCGGTAGTATTATCAAAGCTTAAACCCGCTGGCAACGGCGCGTTGATCAAATAGCCTGTTGTTATAACTTTCCGGATCACATTATTGGTGTAATCCGCTATGTACAAATTTCCGGTAACGGGGTCAAAATCCAGTCCCCTGGGTTGATTAAACTCGGCTGCTATACCAACGCCGTCTGTATAAGCCGCGTTGCCACTCCCGGCAAATGTGGTTACAAGCCCGGCCGGGGTTACAAGCCTTAGCGTATTGTTGCCACTATCTGTAATGTATAAATTTCCGGAAGCATCAACGGTGATCCCTCTGGGCGCACTAAAGCGGGCTGCTGCACCGGCTCCATCAGCGGTGCCTGCTGTGCCCGCAGTGCTGCCGGCCAACGGGGTTACCACCCCTGCGATAGTCATCTTCTTTATCTCGTTATTGTTCTGGTCAGATACATACATATTGCCTGCCGCATCAACAGCTATCCCATTGGGGCCATTAAATCTTGCAGCGGTGCCTGTGCCGGTACCTGTGCCTGACGCGCCTGTAGTACTTCCGGCAAATATCGTTACAGCTCCTGCAAGTGTAACTTTTCTGATCTGGTTATTGTTAAAGTCGGTTACAAAGAGCGCTCCGGCTACCGGGTTATATACAATGCCCGGCGGGTTATCAAATGTGGCTAAATTGCCCGTATTATTATTTGCCATACCGTTTGCCCCTGAAGGGCTGCCTGCCAAAAGACTTACTGCACCTGTTGCAATCGTTAGCTTCCTGATCTCATTATTAGAAAAATCTGCAATATATAAGTTCCCTGACGGATCGGTGGTTAAATCATATGGTGCATTAAATAAGGCAGATGTGCCGGTAGCGTTTGTTAAACCGCTTGCCCCGGTTGGGCTACCTGCTAATGGGGTTACTACACCTGCAGTGGTAGATAGCCTTATCTCGTTGTTACCCGCATCAGATATATAGTGATTACCCGCAGCGTCAATCGCTATGCTTCGGGGTAAATTAAAAGTTGTTGCGGTACCTGTACCGTTTGCTCTTCCAACGGTGCCACTACCAAGAAATGTACTTACGGTACCATAAACCGTTGCTGGTACTGCTCCACCGGTATTAGCGGGACCTAGGGCAAAAGGTACGCCAACAGAAAGAACATTTGTTGCAGGAGTGTATGTAATAATTGGTGCTTGCGCATCGGCGCTTATTGAGGATAGAAATAGAGCGGGTATAATAACGCAATACAGTAACAGCCTTTTCACAATCGTATAGTTTATAGTATTGGATTCGAAACTAATGATTTTTTTACGATATTTTTTTGCCTTGAAGTATTTGATAATAAGCTACAGATAGTCGTAAGTAGTTAAATTACAAGGATGTATTTCGTGTATATTAACAAATATGATGAATATATGTAATATTAGTTAATATTGTATTTTTAGTTAATATTTTAAATTTTGATATTTCTTAATAGGCAAAAAAGCGTTTTGGGGTTTTTTTAATGTATTTGTGACAAATGTTAATATGTTGATAAGTAAGTGAAACAATAGGGGCATTATTGGTACGGTTACATAGAAAATAACGTTAAAGATCTGCTTTCAACGCCATCCTTCCGCGGAGGGTGAAGGGCTTAAAGCTTTACAAACTTGGTATTTCCGATAAGCGTTTGGTCCCTGGTGTTAAGCACTTTAACAATATAGGTACCGGGCAATAAGTTGCTTACACTGGTTTGCCAGGTAGGCTGCGCCGAAGTAGCCTGTTTGATCACCAAACCCGAACTGTTGGTGATCAGAATATTGTAAGAAGCAGGGCTGTTAGCGTCGGTAGCAATAGCCAGGTTAATGGTGCTGCTTGCGGGGTTGGGGAAAATGTTGAGTCCGTTTTTTGCCAGGTTGTCGCCCGGCCTGGCATATTCCACCGGGATAATGGCTGAGTAGCTGATGGTATTATTAATGTCCTCCTGTTTAAGGCGATAAAGGTTTTGTCCGCCGGCAGGATTCTTGTCCATCAGGCTGTAAGTTCCCAATGCACTGGCGGTAACTCCGCCAATAACGTCGAAAGTTTTGCCGCCGTCGGTGCTGCGTTCCACCGTAAAGTTGGTATAGTTTTGCTCATTCTCGGTTGTCCAAACCACTTGCACCTGGCGGCCGGAAGCTGAAGCTGTTGCCGCTTTGGCAGCCGTAAAATTAAGCAAATGGTAAGCGTAAGCAGGGTTTTGGCGTAAAACCAGGCTAAACCGTTTAGAACCAAAAGAATTGGTATCACCTTTGAGCACATTAAAAGCGTAAGTGGTATTATGGCGCATATCCAGTGAATCCTTTTTGTAAGCATCCATGAGCCAGATATCAAAAAGCTGCGGTATGCCTATCAGTGTTTTCATACTTAGGGAATAGGCGCCATCATCAGTGGTGCTAACCGACAGTCTAATTGACTCGCTGACTTTAGGCAAAGGCTGCATGCTGATAGCCAGCGGAATATGATCGCTTGACAAACTGGCCAGGCTTACCTCGCCAAAGCCTTGTTTATAAGGAGCATCAACACTGGCATTATAAGCTGCACTGGCATTATTGCTGAAGCGGATAAGCATATCATCTGAATTAACAGAATCTTTAGCCAATTGCACACGAATGTATTGATTATTGGCATAATCCACCGGCGTTCCCATGTATATATTAAGGGTGGGTGGTTGCAAAGTTGTTTTGGCCAATTCGGTAAAAACTAAAGCTGGGCTCGCAGCGGTGGCCACAACAAAAAAGCCCTGTCCGCTGGGGATAATGTTACTTGATGTTGTGCCATCTGTGGCAATACCTCCGTGACCCGACTGGTATATACGATAGTTTTTACTCGTAGGGTTAAGTATGTATATAAATGGCGAAAGACTTGTACTGGTGATGCTGGTACCGAGGTTATCCCAATCAATAGAGCTGGCATAGGGGTTGCCCACCAAATTAAATCCCCTTACTGCAACAGGGGAGGCCGCCGTGTAACTCAAGTTTGGAGTGCCAATAAACCAATCTTTTACAGTTATTAGTCCCTGGTTTAATGTCCCGGTGGCTGTTAAAGTTGCTGCAATCGGGATAGTATTAGTTAAATATGGATTAACAGTGGCCCTTGATCCCCTAAAAAAGCATAAAAACCCATTGCCTTCTGGAATAGTGATTGTGGTGTAAGTAGCGTCATTCATAGAATAAGTTGGCGCTGTTGTAATATTACTTATCCCAATAAAATTGCTGTTTAAAAATGTGGTATAAGCTGGGGTCAGATTATCACGATATAAATAAAGTGTAGGGTTAACACCCTGATCAAAGCCACCAGCCGCACCGGTTGTGCCAGTTAGGAATGTGGAGTTTTTGAGATAATTTATACTGTAAACACCACCGCCTGCATTTACCGGCGATGATAAAAACCGGTATCCGCGATAGGTTAAAGTACCACCGGTAAGATACCGCTGTACGCTTACACTACCCGTAATACTACAGGTTGCCGGTATAGTGGCAATGGTTGCCGAGCTTGCAGCCGCAGAATTTAATGTCAGATGGCCGTTTGCATTTAAAATATTTGTATTGGCCATTGTTAATACACCGGCGCTTGATACCGAAAAATTGCCCGAACTTAAAAGGGCCGTGCCGCTGCCACTAAAACTCACCTTATTAAACATAGTGCCCAATCCGCCGTCAATTAAAGTAGGTGATGCGCCATCAAATATAGTATTGCCCGTACTTGCAGTATATGTTCCGTTATTAGTATAGCTGCCACTTATAGTTAAGTCGCCGGTGCCCAGGGTTAAGGTACCGCCAGCAGAATTAGTTACAGCGCCCGTTATAGAAATATCTCCGCTGCCCTGTGTAATGGTAGCGGAATTGGTCCAGCTGCCTGCTACGGTAACGTCAGGCGAATTAGTGTTTAAATTTACAGCCCCGCCACTGGTGTTCCAGCTGCCGCCTATGGTTAACAAGCTACCATCTGCCGTTTTTGCACCCGCACCGCTTAAGGTTAAATTGGGGTAAACAGTGGGGGTATTGTTTAAAGCTGCATTTGCGCTGGTATAAATAGTTTGGGTTCCGCCTGTGGCCGCGTAATTTACCGTACTAACAGCTACTGTACCGCCACTTACAAAATCAACTGTACCGCCGGTGGCCACGGTTAGTGGTGTGGCCCCCAGTAGTTTTAAAGTGTTTGCGGTTGCGCCAATGTCCATTTTATAAGCGCAAGTATTAAAAACATTGTAAGTTCCATCATTCTTGCTTACATAAGCTGAGTTTGTGGTTATAATATTATTAGCTGTGACAGTACCCGAGTTTAAATTAAATTGAGGATTATTAACAGAATAATTTGTAGCCACAGAGAAAAAAAAGACAGTCCAGGTTGCTAATGCCGAACTTGTACTATGTAAAGTAAGGTTGCCATTTATAGTTAAAGTTGGGATGCTGCAATTGATAATGGTAGCGTTATTAGTTGGCAAATTACCACCAAAAAGGGCGTCGCCATTTGGTACAGGTGGTGCTGTGCCATCGCCTACGGTAAATGAGGCACATATTATTGTGGCTGTTCCTGCTCCTGTTATAGTTGTGGTTATGCCATTATTGGAATTGTTATGATTTTGTATAATGCTGGTGGTAACCGTAAGGGTAATCCCGGTATTAACGGTCAATGTCATGGCGGTGCCGTTATTGTCGCCAAATGTTATCGACTTAACCGTTGTAGTACCGGTAACTGTTGGCTGGTTGGTAAAGCCATTAACGCCAATTCTTACATCATCTGCGGCGGTTGGGGGAGCAGCCTGTGTAGTGCCTCCCACTTTCCAATTGTTGCCTGTGCTCCATGTTGCTGTGTTTCCAACCCAATCAAAGGTTGAACATAAACCCGGTGTAGCAAATACTAATAGGAGTACAAATACTAAACTATATTTAATAGATGTTTTCAATATTTTGTTGTTCATCGTGATCACTCATGAATGGTCGTTTAAACCATAAATTTCTTTACCGTCCTTTTTACGAATTCATAACAGCTTAAGTTTCAATAACTTATGATTTTATTAAATTAACGAATGGTTAATTATTGGGACACATATTGGATTTATAATTATAAATTATATTAATAAGAAATAATATTAATGATGACATAATGGAATAGTTGCCCTGTGGTTAAACTAAAAATGCGGTTTTTGTTTTTTTTGGCGACCTTTAAACAGTTGCCTGCGCTTTTTGCCGAAAAAGATTCAGTCCGTTTCGAAAATGGGATGGGTGATTTTGAAGAAAGGTAATTGTCAGCACCGCTGATTTATTTGATTCCCTGGTTTAGCCGGAATAAAGCATACTCAGCGCCATCACCTTATCACAGAAATCGCTTTTAAAAAACATCACGTCATGCCGAATTTATTTCGGCATCCCACATGCAAGTAAGCACGGGAAAAGTTTGCAATAGGACAAGTCGGAGACCTGGCAGGTGTGAATATCCTGTGAGAAGCCGAAATAAATTCGGCATAACGTCCACTTTTTTAACTTTCGAACTCACCCAGGCTGATGGGAAAGCGGCTATAAAATTTTAAACGCGATTTCCCTGATCACCTCATCAAATAAATCATCGGTTCAAACAATCTTATAACTTCACAAACTTAGTTTGTCCAATCACACTGTTATCCTTACTATCAACTACCTGTACCAGGTAGGTGCCGGTAAGCAGGTTGCTTACATTATCCTTCCAGATGGGTTGTGTAATGGTAGCCTGTCTAACAATCATTCCGGTGCTGTTGGTAACCCTTACGTGGTAGGCAAACTTGTCTGATTTTGGATTAATAGTTAAGCTGATGTTATTTGTGGCAGGGTTTGGAAACACACATATTTTAGCAATAATGTTGGTTTTATCAGAGTATTCTACATTCACTACATTGGAGTAGCTAATGGTGTTACTATAATCTTCCTGTTTTAAACGGTACTGGTTATCGCCATTTACAGGGTTCTTATCCACCAGGCTGTAGGTGCCCAATCCGCTTGAACTAACGCTGCCTGTAACTTCAAACGTTTTACCATTATCGGTGCTGCGTTCTACAGTAAAGTTGACGTAGTTTTGCTCGTTTTGTGTTGTCCAAACTATTTCAACCTGTGGTTTTTTGTCAACCTTATCAGCAGTAAAGCTAATTAGTTTATAGGCAAGTGCAAGGTTCTGGCGCGTAACCAGGCTAAAGCGCTTAGAGCCATACGTATTGGTATCGCTTTTGGTAATAGTAAAGCTGTAGGTTTTGGTTGTACGCATATTAACCGAATCCTTTTTGAAATTATCCATCAGCCATACATCCAAAAGCTGTGGTATGCCAACTATGGTTTTCATATTTAAACTATAGGTACCGTCTGTAGAGGCGCCTACCTTTAAGGGAATGGTTTGGCCCTTAGGATTTAATGGTTGTTTGTTAATGGCCAGTACCCTGTTATCGCTCGAAAAACTGGCTAAACTTACTGCGCCAGTTCCTATTCTGTAAAGGGCGTCCTCTTTTACGTCAAATCCAGGTTTTGTTTTGTCATTAAAACCTACAAACATATCATCTGTGTTAATGGAATCTTTAGCGAGTTGCAGGTGTAGGTATTGGATGTTGGAAACAAGGTCGGCAGGTTTCCCCATTAATAAAAAAGTGCCCGTATTTTGATTATTTACTTTTGCCTTTTCATTAAAAGTTAACGCAGCTCCTGTACCTGTAGCGAGCACAAAAAAGCCTTGTCCGCTTACAATATACCTCGAAGCGCTGTGTGCGGGGGGAACACTGCCATCCAGCGTGTATATATCATAATTTTTGGTTGTAGGGTTAAGTTCATAAACGTAAATTGACAAATTAGTCATTGCGAGCCCCCCGGTTGTGTAGCTTCCGAGGTCGATCGTACTTGCGTAAGGGTTACCCACTAAATTAAAACCCTCTATGGTAGCATCACCTGAAATAGTTGTATATCCTAATCCAGCGGTGCCTGGCGTGTACCAATCTCTTACTGTTATAGGTCCTTGGTTTAATAAACCGGTAGCAGATAATGTTGCCGGATCTGGAACAGTAGTAGTTACAAAAGGGTTCACAGTAGTTCTCCCACCCCTGAAAAACATCAAATAACCATTCCCAACGGGGATGTTAAACCCTGTCCCATCAATATCTATTGTATAGCTGGGCGATGCGTTTAAATCGGAGATACCCCTGTAATTACCACCCGTAAAGGACGCATTTGACGGAGGCAAATTTTCACGGTATAAATATAATGTTGGATTGCCCGGTTGGTCAAAACCGTTTCCTGTAGTACCGGTAAGAAACGTTCCGAGTTTTAGATAATTTATACTGTAAATTTTATTACCGGAGGCATCAGTAGTGCCAAAATTTACAGGGGATGACATTAGCCTGTAGCCCCTGTAACCAGCTCCACCGGTTATAAACCGCTGTACATTTACATTGCCGGTAATTGCAGCTGTACCCGTTAATTGAGCTACGGTGGCCGAACTGTTGGCATCTGAATTTAAGGTCAAAAAGCCCCCTGCTGCAAGTGTGCTGTTACCACTCATTGTTAGTATACCAGTACTGGCAACTGAAAAATTACCCACTGTCATACTTTTTAGACCCGCGCCGCTAAAAGTTACATTGCTGAACTGCGTGCCATTAGCCCCACCCTGTAGGTTTTGCGCAAGCCCGCCTGTGAAAAATGCTGTGCCGGTTGCACTTTGGGTGAAAGTGCCGGTGAAGTTGTTGGTATAATTAGATACCATGGTGAAATTGGCAGTGCCCAAATTTAAAGCCCCTGAATTGGTTACTGCACCTGAAACAGTGTAGGCACCCAATGTTTGGGTGAAAGTGCCATTGTTGATAAAGGTAGTAGCAACTGTAGTAGCACCGATAGGTCCTGCTCCTGATTGGGTTATGTTACCACCGTTTGTTAAACTGCTGCTAAAGGTAATAATACCTGCACCAGTTTGTGACAATAAAGATGCAGCGCCCGAATTATTAAACGCATTTGTAAATTTAATGGCACCAGTATTAGTTTGTTTAATTGTGCCTGTATT